>NZ_JAMYVF010000017.1:0-138681 GCF_040323735.1 Mesorhizobium sp. M0029 | reverse complement strand
ATCAACATGGACGACCTGCGCGAGCACAAGAAGCTCGCTCTGCGCCAAGCCGCATGACCAGCATCATGGCTGCCCCATTTTGCAGAACTTGACGCACACAACCGGCGGCCGTGCGTTCGCAGGGCAGCGTTCAAGGCATCGTTCCGGCTTGATGGGGTGTCATGGCAGCCATGTTTTGATTCAGATGGGCCATGATCCAGATAGAGCCCAGAACCACCAGCGCGACGATCAGCACGCCGAAGGCCAGGGCCAGGATGTTGTTGGTGTTGTCCGGCCCGGTGGTCAGGTGCAGAAAGAAGACAAGATGCACGCCCATCTGCGCAACAGCGAGCACCACCAGGGCCGAGATGACCGCGGGCTGGTAAATCAGATCGGTTCGCGCCGCCAGGAATGTCGCCATTGTGAGCAGGATGGCCAGGCCGAAGCCGAGCACATAGCCCGAGAGGCCCCCAGCCGTTTCGTGCTCGCTTATGTGTTCCTCGCCCGGCGCTGAATCGCGGGGGTCCTGCAACTCGCCGGTCTTGCTCTCGATCTCGGTCATGGCGATGCTCCCAGCAGATAGACCAGGGTGAAGATGGCAACCCAAATGATGTCGAGGGCGTGCCAGAAGAGCCCGAAGCAGTGGAGCCGCCGCAAGATGTCGGGCCGAAAGCCCTTGACCCACAGCTGCGCCATCATCGTTCCCAGCCAGAGCAGGCCGAGACCGACGTGGGCACCGTGGCAGCTAACGAGCGCAAAGAAGGCAGAAAGAAATGCGCTGCGCGAGGGGCCTGCCTGCTCGCCGATCATTGCCGCGAACTCCTGCAGTTCCAGGAACAGGAACGCTGCCCCGAGCAACCCCGTGACGAGAAGCCAGAACTGCGTGGCAGCCATTGATCTGCGAAGGGTGGCGAGTGTTGCCACGCCGCCGGTGAAGCTCGAAGTGAGCAGAAGGCCCGTCTGGACCGCAACGCGTGTCGGTTCGAACAGATCCTTGCCTGTCGGTCCGCCGGCGGTTGCCTTGGCGAGCACGGCGTAGGCGGCGAAAAATGCCGAGAACATGATGATGTCGGACAGGAGAAAGATCCAGAAGCCGTAAGTCACTGTGACGAACTTTGAGGCCGGGCCGCCTTCTCCGTGGCCGGTCGCAGAGCGCACCGCGTGCCGACCGGTGTGATTGAGCCGATACGGGTCCCGTGCCTGGGTGCCGACGCTGGAGAATGCATGATCGCTCATGCCGGGCGCTCCCACCCGCGCAGCCAGGCAAACTGGGCTGCCTTGTGGTCATGGTCGATGCGGGCGACCTCGTCGACAGGGATCTCGTAGTCTCCATGATCGCGCCAGGCGAATACGACGAAGGTTGCGTAGGCGCCGATGAAGCCGACGATCGCCAGCCACCATATATGCCAGATCAGCGCGAAGCCGATCAGTGTGCTGAAGAAGGCGGTGACGAAGCCAGTCGGGCTGTTGCGAGGCATCTCGATCGGCTCATATGCCTTTTCCTCGTCCGAGCTCTGTTCGATCCCTCGTTGCTTGATGCTCCAGTAGGGCTCTTCGTCTTCCAAGTGAGGCAGCCGTGCATAATTGAAGACAGGAGGAGGAGAAGATGTCGACCACTCCAGCGAACGCCCGTCCCACGGGTCGCCGGTTTCGTCGCGAAACTTGTCGCGATGCCGGATCGAAACGAAAAGCTGTGTGATCTGCAGCGCCGCGCCGGCGATCATCACCACCACGCCGAAAGCGGCCACCACCAGCCACGGTGCCCAAAGGTCCATATCGATATGTTGCAGGCGCCGCGTCATGCCGAGCAGACCGACAATATAGAGCGGTACGAAGACCAGCATGTAGCCGGCCAAGGTGACCCAAAATGCCGCTTTTCCCCAGCCTTCGTGCAAACGGAAGCCGAACGCCTTGGGGAACCAGTAGGTGAAGCCGGCGAATGCTCCAAACAACACGCCCGAGATGATGACGTTATGGAAATGCGCGACGAGGAAAAGGGAATTGTGTAGCACGAAGTCGGCCGGCGGGACGGCAAGCAGGACGCCAGTCATGCCGCCGACGGTGAAGGTGGTCACGAAAGCCAGTGCCCAAAGCATCGGCGTGTCGAAACGAACGCGCCCGCCATACATGGTGAAGAGCCAGTTGTAGATTTTCACACCGGTTCCCACGGCAATGACCGACGTGGCGATGCCGAAGGCGGCATTAACGTCTGCTCCGGCACCCATAGTGAAGAAGTGATGCAGCCAGACCATGAACGAGACGATGCAGATGAACATCGTGGCCGCGACCATCGAACGGTATCCGAACAGCGGCTTCGATGAAAAAGTCGAGAAAATCTCGGAAAAGATTCCGAAGGCGGGAAGCACCAGGATGTATACTTCGGGATGGCCCCACGCCCAGATCAGGTTGACGAACATCATCTGATTTCCACCGGCTTCGTTGGTGAAGAAGTGGAAGCCGAGATACCGGTCCAGCGTCAGCATTGCGAGCGTGGCGGTAAGGATCGGGAAGGCTGCGACAATGAGCAGGTTGGACGCGAGCGAGGTCCAGCAGAACATCGGCATTCGCAGATAGCCCATTCCCGGCGCCCGCATCTTGAGGATAGTCGTCACCAGGTTGACGCCGGTGAGCAGCGTGCCGACGCCGGAGATCTGGATCGCCCACAGATAATAATCGACACCGACGCCCGGCGAGTAGGTGGTTTCCGACAAAGGGGCATAGGGCAGCCAGCCGGTGCGCGCGAACTCGCCGACCACAAGCGAGATGTTGACCAGCAGGGCTCCGGAAGCCGTCAGCCAGAAGCTGACGGAATTGAGCGTCGGAAAAGCGACATCGCGTACGCCAAGCTGCAGCGGCACGACGAAATTCATCAGGCCGATCATGAACGGCATCGCGGCGAAGAAGATCATGATCGTGCCGTGCGCGGAAAAGATCTGGTCGTAGTGCTCCGGGGGGAGGTAGCCCGGCCCGTGAATCGCCAGCACCTGTTGTGTGCGCATCATGATAGCATCGACAAAGCCACGAAGAAGCATGAGCATCGCCAGCACAATGTACATCACGCCGATGCGCTTGTGGTCGACCGAGCTTATCCACTCGCTCCACAGATATGGCCAGTAGCCCTTCACCGTTATCCAGCTAAGCACGGCGGCTGCTGCCAGAAAGACGCCAAGGGCTGCGCCGAGGGGGATGGGTTGATCGAAAGGAACGGCCGACCAGTCGAGCTTGCCCAGCATCGTCATTCTGCCCCTTGTGGATGATGGGTCATCGTTGCCGCCGCCGCGGGGAATGCCCTTGGGCTCACCTGTGGCTCGCCGCTGGCTGCGCTCTCAGCGGGCCCCGGACCCGGTGGGAGCGTCTGCTGGACGACCGCTTCGAACAGCCCAGGCTGGACATGACCGAAGGAAGCCGGCGCCACATTTGTGCTTTGCCGGGCGAGTTCGCGATAGGCATTGGCATTGAGCACGCCGCCCCCGCCACGCAGCGATGACGCCCAGCGGGTGAAGGCATCGGCTGAAACCGCGCTCACACTGAAATTCATATCCGAGAAGCCGTCGCCGCTGAAGTGCGCCGACTGGCCGAAAAAGCTGCCCTCGCGGTCGGCCTGCAGATGCAATTCGGTCTGCATGCCGTTCATGACGTAGACCATGCTGCCAAGCTGGGGCACGAAGAACGTGTTCATCACGCTGGCCGAGGTCAACTTGAAACGCACTGGAACACCGGCGGGGATAACCAGTTGATTGACAGCGCCCACGCCCTGCTCGGGATAGAGGAACAGCCATTTCCAGTCGAGCGCCACCACCTGAATGTCGAGCGGCGGCTGACTAGAAGGGATCGGTTTGCGTGGATCGAGCTGATACGATCCGTAGTAGATCAGCCCGCCAATGAACAGGATGGTGAGCGTCGGGATCGACCAGACGATCAACTCCACGCGTCCCGAATAGGTGAACTCCGGGTTATAGCGGGCGTTGCTGTTCGAGGCGCGGAACTTCCAGGCGAATGCCAGAAGTGCAACAAGCGTGGGAACAACGATCACCAGCATCACCGCCAGCGAGTTCAAAAGGATCGTGCGATTGCCGACGCCAATTGGTCCTTGGGGATCGAGCACTCCCCCCGCGCAACCGGGCAAGAATGCGCCTCCGAGGATCCAGAGCAGTTGGCGTGTCAACTTAGGGCTGGATGGCAACAACACCGGTTCTGCAATCTCTCTTTGCGGGAACGCGTGCTAGGGGCATGCGTTTCATCGGGTTCCATCTGAGCCTCCCCATGGCGCGGAACCTCGCGGCACCTCGCAGGGTGTCGCCCCCTGAGCGCGTGCCCCAACTGTCGCCGGCCGGGTTTGTTCCGCTGGACCGAGTTGCTCTGTCCGATGGTCCCGCGTTGGCCAATCCGACCATAATTTCAGAACGATGGCGGCTCGATTGGCCTAGCTATCGGCGACGCTGGCTCGCGCACGAATTTCAATTTCGGCGGGACGGCGAATACCCTGAATCGCTCAGCCAGGTTATCGAGAGCCTGACGCATTCCCACTCCCGCAGCAGCCGCACCGTGTCCACTGATGACCATCTGGGGGCCCAAGGCAGCCAGATGCTTCACGGACCTTTCCGCTGCATCCCAGTCTGGCGTGAAATAGCGCGGCGGACCGTGCATCTCGAGATCCTGAATGGCGACTTCATAGACCGACTCCTGACCGGTGGTGATGAAAGCGTCTCCTACGATGAGCGAGCGGTCTTGCTCGCGCCAGAGCGAGATATGCCCAGGGGCATGTCCGGGTGTGTGCAGCCATTGCCATCCGGGCATTCCGGGGATCGATCCATCGGCGGGCAAGGGTTCCAAACGGCTGCCAAGATCGATTGGCCCACGTGGAAAAAGCGGTGAAAGCAGCGCCATCAGTCCACCCCCAACCCAGGGATCCGGTGGCGGATAGGATGTGGTTCCGTCCAAATAGGGGTGCTCGAGTGGATGGGCGAAGACAGGCACGTCCCAGCCATTTGCGAGTTCTAGAACCGTTCCCACATGGTCGAAATGGCCATGGGTCAGGATGATTGCAGCCGGCCGTGCGTTGACGCCGAACCGCTTTTCCGCGACCGCTAGAATGCTGCTGCGAGACGTCGGCAACCCGGTATCGATCAGCACCCAGTTCCGATCTCCGCTGCCCGGTGCGCCGAAGAACACGACATTGACGATTGCTAGCCGCAAGTAACCCAGGTCCGGTGCGATGCTCCAAGCGCCGTCGCCACGATCCTCGCGCCTGGCGTGGTCGATCTCGGAAAGTCGAATCTGAACGGTCATGTGATCCCATGCCTCTGTTGTTGCCGAGCAGCCGCTCGAGTGGATGACGGCGGCGGTACATCGCCCCGAACTTGGGACGGGCCTCCTTGTTCCTCATTTGCACGCGGCGCCCGGACAGTTCACCACCGGAACAAAGGCTCTACCAATGGGTTCGGCACTACCCGGCCACGCAAGGACGAGCTGGACTGAGCAACGAACATGGGGCGCGCCCGACTGAATTCGGTATTTCGCCAACGCGGTTCCCGGTCCGGACAAGGCGGCCGAGTTCGAAGCCGATTGCCCAAAGGAGACTTCGAAAAATGAGCGAAGTGGGACGCCAGACGGAGGCCTCGGTTCCGGAAGCTTCGCGCTTCGCCAGTTTTTTCATGGCAGGCTTTGAATGCTCCTCGCACCGGCGCAAGGACGGCGTTCGCCTCGATCTTATTCGGGCGACCTCGCATAATTTGCATGCCCTGGGCGACTACCGCGGCTGCGCCGAACTCGGCCTTCGCACCATCCGCGACGGCCTGCGTTGGCATTTGATCGAAACCGCTCCCGGAACCTATGACTGGTCAAGTTGGGCGCCAATGGTCGAGGCAGCCCGATCGGCAGGTGTTCAGGTAATCTGGGACATCTTTCACTACGGATCTCCGGACCATGTCGATCAGGGCTCGCTGCATTTCATCGACGCCTATGCCTCGTTCGCGGCGGAAGCCGTCAAGGTACACCGTTCGATCACCGGAACATCGCCTCTGTTGTGTCCCATCAACGAAATCTCCTTTTTCGCATGGGCTGTCGAGGTCGGCTATTTCCCGCGCGTGGGGCCGAACAAACGTGGATGGTTCAAGCGGCACCTCGTCAAGGCCGCCATCGCGGGTGTTCATGCAATGCGGGAGATCGATCCCGCCTGCAGATTTGTCTGGGCCGAGCCGCTTATCCATATCGCCCCTCGTGACCGGACCCGCAGCGAACGGCGCCGGGCCGAAAACGCCCGACAGGGACAGTTCGAAGCTTACGACATGTTGCTGGGCCGCGTCGAACCTGAGTTGGGCGGGAGCGAAGATGTTGTCGATGTCGTGGGCTTGAATTTTTACCCGCACAATCAATGGTACGTAAACGGGCCGACGATTCCGATGGGACACCACGAGTACCGCGCCCTGTCGGAAATGTTGCTAGAAGTTGCTCACCGGTACGGCAAGCCGATGTTCATTGCGGAGACCGGCTCCGAGGGATCCGGCGGGCCGGCTTGGCTCCACTATGTCTGCGACGAGGTGCGTTCCGCAATCAGTCTCGGAGCGCCGATCGAGGGTATTTGCCTGTACCCGATAACGGCCTACCCGGGCTGGGACAATTCGCGACATGCCGAGGTTGGTTTGTTTTCCGTCATCCAGGCTGATGGCAGGCGACACCTGCGCAAACCCACAGCAGATGAACTGGCCCGTCAGCAAGCTCTTCTCGTGGCGGACACGACGCCTTGAAGGGGCCTCAAACGGGGGAGGGGCGGGCGGGCGTCTGTTTCGAAACGCCGCCCGCGCCGGTGCGGTGCATCAGCTTTTTGCAGTCGCCCCAGCCTCGCGCAGCCTGGCATATCGCATGGTAACGTCGCTCAGATTTTCCTTGAGCCAGTTGGCCATGGCTTCCTCTTCGTTCAGGTTCTGCTTGAGGGCCCTTTCAGCATCCTGGAAGCCCCCGGCGTCGGCCAGTACCAGCAGCGAATTGTAGGCAGCAATCTCGTAGTTCTCGAATGCGAAATTCGCCAGGCTGTTCTTGATGATCTCGTCGCCGGCCATCGAATGTCCAATGGCGGCCACGCTGCCAACCATCGACAAGGCAGTGTCCTTGAGGGTGGAGTGCTCCTCACCAAGGCTCTCCAGGACGGACTCGAGTCTCGTGATCTGGCCTTCGGTTTCCTGAATGTGCCGGCGCAAGCGATCGGCCACCTCCGGATAGTTCTCTATACGCTCGACCTGAGGCTTCATGATCGACAGCGCTTGATTTTCCATGGCGTGCGCGTTGCGCAAGCCGACGATAAATATCTCACGGCTTTCCGAGTTGAAGTTTGTATCCATCGAGTTTCTCCTTCTGATACCCGCCCGATCTTCCGTCTTGGAAGAAACTATCTTCTCGGCTCGGCCAACAACGGCTCCTCCGTGCGCGCCCAGGCCGGGAGGCTTTTTTGGATGCGCGCGAAAGTGGCCAGAGCCTGTCCGACTACCTGGTCCATGTTGTAATAGCGGTAAGTTGCAAGCCGACCGACAAACCACACGTCTGGGCAGCTTGCCGCGAGCGCTTCATAGCGCTTGTAGAGCACTTCGTTTTCGGGCCGGGGCACGGGATAGTACGGGTCCCCGATGTCCGTGGGATATTCGTAGGTCAGGCTGGTCCGCGAACTCTGCTGGCCGGTCAGATGTTTGTACTCGGTAATGCGCGTGTAATCTTCCGTCTGGGGATAATTGACCACGGCAACCGGCTGAAATTGCTCGCGATCCAGTGTAACGTGCTCGAAACGAAGCGAACGGTACGGAAGGTGCCCGAGCTGCCAGCCGAAATATTCATCGATCGGGCCGGTATAAACCATGCGCCTGAACGGTATCTTCTCACGAATTTCACGGAAATCGGTCTGCAGCATGATCTTGATATTCGGATGGTCGAGCATGCGCTCGAACATCCGCGTGTACCCGCCGGCCGGCATTTTCTGGAAGCTGTCGCTGAAATAGCGGTCGTCACGGTTGGTCCTGGTCGGCACTCGTGCCGTGACAGATTTGCTTAGCTGACTGGGATCGACGCCCCATTGCTTTCTTGTGTAGCCGCGGAAGAATTTTTCATAGAGCTCGCGCCCCACGGTGCTGACGACGACGTCCTCGGCCGTTCGGACATCCTCCACCGTTTCGCGTCGCGACGCGAAGAAATCCTCCAGCTGTGCCGAGGTCAGGTCCAGCCCGTAAAGCCGGTTGATGGTGTCGAGATTGATCGGGATGGGAACCAGTTGCCCGTCCACGGCCGCCAACACCCTGTGCTCGTACGGCCGCCATTGCGTGAACTGCGAAAGGTGGTCCACGATCGTTTGGCTGTTGGTGTGGAAGATGTGCGGGCCGTAGCGATGGATGAGGATGCCGGCTTCATTGTAGCAGTCGTAGGCGTTGCCTCCCACATGGCTGCGGCGATCGATCAGCAAAACGCTTTCTTGACGCTGCGACGCTATCCTTTCGGCAAGCACGCTGCCGGCGAAACCCGCGCCGACGATCAGCCAATCGAACATGGCTATGCACTCCTGCGAAGGGGCACGACCTTCTTGCGTTGATAGGCGCGCTCAATGTGAGCTGCCATGGCATTCCATGTCCGTTCCCAGGACATGTCCGCAAGATAGGCATCGACTTGCTGCAGGAGCATCTGACGGGGTCGCGAAAGGACGGAGCGCAGCTTGATTTCCAGATCGTCACAGTCGGCGATTTCCACCAGCCCGGCAGCACCGTAACTGCGCACCACGTCGACGATTGCCGTCGAGATCACCGGCAGACCCGCGGCGAGGAATTCCGGCGTCTTGGTCGGGCTGATGAAACGCGTCGCCTCGTTGAGGGCAAACGGCATCCATCCGGCGTCCCAATGGCGCAAATAGTCGGGCAGATCGCAGTAGGCTTTCGGGCCAAGCCAATGCAGGTTTTCGGCTTGCGGCAGGCTTGCAGGGTCGATCTTGACGACCGGACCGAGCATGACGAAATGCACGTCCGGCATTGTCTTTGCCGCTAGCGCCACGAGATCGACGTCCAGCCGCTCGTCGATGACGCCGAAATATCCAACCCTCGGGGAAGGAATGCCGGCCTGGTCGGCTGGGTCCCTTCCTGGCCGTCTTGCGGTGTGAAAGTGCCTCACATCGATGCTGCTCGGAAATGGAAAGATGGCAGGATGCAGGTGACGCTTGGTCTCGAACAAGCTTAGACCACCGGTGAAAACCAGATCCGCGCGGCGCAGAAGCGCCTTTTCCATCTGGCCCAGCTCGGGGGGCGCATTCTTGAACGCAGAGAGTTCGTCCATGCAGTCATAGACGCATATGTCTGGGTCGAGGAATTCCGTAAAGCGAAGAGCCATTGGGGTGTAGTACCAGGCGATCAGCCGGCTATGCGGCATAGAAGCGATGGTCTGCTGCACAAATCTCCGCTGGACGGCATCTGCTTTCGCGGCCGACGTGCCGAGCGGCAGCACTGGTGTGACAATCAGAATGTTTTCCGATGCCACGCTCGTCCGCATCAGCGGCTGCGGCAATTCTTCGAAAACGGGTTCTTCAAAGTAGACCACTCGCTGCTGAGCGGATGCGAGAGTGAGGAGATGCTGCGGACGCTGGTGAACAAAATTCCATCGTAAGTGGGAGAAGCAGACCAGTATATTTTCGCGACGAACATATTGACTGCCGGTTACCCCGCCAAAGGCCGCATCCATTGACATACTCCCTCTGTGACACTATTTATGTTACGATTAACATTTGTTAATCGCGAATGGAGAGAACTACTTAGTTCCAGCTCCTAACTTTCGATCAGGTGAGTTGTTCCAACTGAAATGAAGAAGGCCCGGTCGCCCGCTTGTTCCACGCACGAAGCGGGATCTGGTTGCGGAGGCGAGGGCGGCTGTCGGAACCCGGCCGCCACTGAAAGCGTGGTTCAACGAGGAATGCTGGTGGACAGCGGCATTGCCGTATTTGCGTTGAACTCGTTGGCTATAGAATGTGCCTAACATCAATGATTCGCCTGTATCTCTGCGCGTCTCCGACTGCCGAGGCGAATTCCGGGGCTGACATGAACATCAACTTTGAAACCAACGTTTTTCCACTGTTTCATCCGCAAAGCGTGGATGATCTCAAGGACCCGTGTCCTGTCTTCGATGGCCGTGTCTGGCACGTCTTCGGGTCAAGCGGCACGGTCACCACTGAGACGTGGAGAATCTTGCATGCCACGGCGCCCGATCTGTATGGACCGTGGGCCGAGCATGAGCCGATCGAACTTCCAATCAACGGCACTGGTGTTGCGGCTCCCGGTGTGACCCACGAGTGCGGCGTCTTCCACATGTTCATCCAGACGGAATTCATGAAGTCGGGTGGCCGTTGCGAGCATGCGGTTTCCAACGACGGGTTCCATTGGGTAGTCCTCAGTCCGGCCATTCTGGCCATCCCGGACACGGAAGAGGACGGAATTTACGATCCGCATCCGGCAGTCATTGGCGGTGGGCGCTACCTCGTTTATTCGGCTATGCCAAAATTCACCAGGGTGCCTCAGCCCGACATCTATCTGGCGCGTAGCCAGTCCGACTCGTGGTTCGGTCCGTGGAAGCGGATCGGCAAAATCCTCGACCACAACGACGTTCCCCACCATAACACCAGAGATGATCCCGACTACGAATGGGGCATTGAGGGCGCGCAACTGATCGAATTGCCGGACGGCCGGGTGCTTCTCAATGCCACGTGCTTTCTTCCGGACGGCCTTCGGGGAAACCGGCAACGGGTGTTTTTTGCCATAGCCGACGAGGTCAGCGGACCTTACGTTTCGATCGGCCCGGTGCTGGAGCCAGGTCAACCGGGCGAGAACGGCCACTCGACAGTGATGATCGATGGCAGTCAGCTTTCACTGTTCTACCAGAGCCGGGTTGCCACAACCGATCACCGATGGCGCTATGGTTTGGCCAGATGCGACGTCGCTCTCTTTTCAAAGGTCGCGTGATTCCAGGCTGCCATTAGCGCCTTGAGGCGGATCCGCGTCATGCGGCCATGGAACTCCGGAGGGTTGAAGGTGATCCGCGTCGGTGACGGTAGCAAAGTGTCATCGCGAAATGATTTCAGCCCGTTCGTCAATTGTCTCCGCGCATCGATGACACCGCCAGATGGGCTCATAGCTATTTCTTCGGTCCCTTGACAGGGAATGTCGCGTCGCCGTCTTTTTTGCCGGAGATCACCCGCGGATCGGCGCTGGCGACGCCATCGCTTCCCCCGCCCTTGTGGTCCTTTTCCGACTGACCCTTTGCGTCCTGCTCGGGTGTCCGTTTTGATGTTCGAAGCGTCTTGTCCACCATCATGGCCTCGCGTTTGCCATCCAAACTTCCGGCAATTTCGAAAGTTCCACCGCCGCTTAGCAGGTCGAAGGAACCAGTGAGTTGGAACGTCGTGGCGGGACGTGAGTTGTAAGCGAGGATATTCACCCGCAGGAGGACGCTTATGGCTAACCGCCGAGAGCAGCAGACGGACCTCACGCCCGCCGAGGCAACAGACCGCATCTGGGAACTCGCCGAGGACATCGACGTCTGCATGTTTGTGACCTGGGACGGCGAGTACAATCGAGCCCGTCCGCTATCTGCGCGTGTGGTCCGTGAAGAAAACGCCATATACTTCCTCGTCAATGACGACAGCGCCAAGAGCAAGCAGCTGTCGACCTATCCAAAGGTCACATTGGCCTGGAGTGACAACAGCCACTACAAATACGTCACGATGTCAGGCCCGGCCACAGTGACAAATGATAGGGAAAAGATCGCCGAGCTCTGGGAGAAAACTGACTCAGCCTGGTGGGATAATGCCGATGATCCCGAGATTCGTCTGATAACGGTCAAACCCGACGAAGGCGAATTGTGGGACAGCCCGGGGCTAATGATGGCTACCGCAACGATGGTGTTTGCGGCCTTTACCGGCGCCAAGCCGAATGTGGGCGACAACGCGAAGGTCGAGCTCTGAGCGAGCGGCTAAACTAACCTCTGCTTTAGAGGCAGCGTCGATGAGCATTTTGGAAACCAGCAAGAAAGTGATCGAGAACGTCACCGGTTTCGCAATACCGCGCAAGCAAGCTGTCGCCGGATTTGTGAGGCAGCGAAAGTCGAATGAGTTCTGGTTCAAGGATGATGGACTTGTACCCAATCATCCAGCATGGCCGCTCGTCGTTTATCGCGGCGCCGTCGAATTGCCCGAAGGACTTGATCCAGCAGCCGTCATGGAGGTGCTTTTCGATGCAAACGGATGGGGCGATAGCTGGCGAAACGGCATCTATGATTACGTTCACTATCATTCGCAAATACACGAGGTTCTGGGAATTGCGCGCGGAAATGCTGAAGTCCGATTTGGCGGCAAGAAAGGACGAACGCTGTCGCTGAAGGCCGGTGACGTCGCGGTCCTCCCGGCAGGGACCGGGCACCAATGCCTCTCGGCATCCGATGATTTTTTGGTTGTCGGCGCGTATCCTCCGTTTGGGAGTTATGACGAATGTAGGAGCAAGGATCAGCATAGCGATGCGCTCGCAACCATCCCCAGCGTGGGGCGTCCGCGCAAGGATCCTGCATATGGCAGCCAAGGTCCGCTGCTGAAAAGTTGGAAGCGCTAATTTAGTCGTCGGGGTCGAAAGCCTTGGCAACTGCGTCTTTCTCAGCCTGCGGCAGGACTGTCATTGTGAGAATGAAGGCTGACAGCAGGAGACAGACGCCATTCGTGATTATGATCGGCCACTCTGCCTTCATGATGCCGAAGGCCAGCCACAAGGCGAAGCCCAACACAGTGATGGCATACGTCGGCGCGGAGATGCCGCTTGTCTCCCGTGTCCTGATGATTTTCCAGGCTTGCGGGGTGAAACTGCTCATCGAGCAGACGGTCGCGAGATAGCCGATGAGCGTGACTGTCTGCATGGAAGCGGCCCTGGCCTACGTCGCAGATATGCGCTTGAGATCAGATACGCGGACCACGCCGTGCTGGCTGACAAAGGTCAGGGTGGAGGCCGTGCTCTGGCGCTGCGAAACGCCGGATATGCGATGGTCGCCTGTGTCATAAATCTCCATCTTTCCATGATCGTCGATGACCAGGCGGCTTCGCTCAGGAAACGCTGCGTAGCGCATATTGTTTTGAGAACCAGCGGCAGACGGGCTCCCAAGCTCCTCAGGCCACCATGAGCCGGCGTGGGCCATAGCTGCAGAACGATAGCTCACATTCGTGTCGGCGCGTTTTGGCTTGGCGGGATGATCGAGCAGGTAGGCCGAGAGCTCCGCCGCGATAGCGTTGAGCTTCGCCTTGAGGCTGTCATTGAACATGTCGCCGACCATCGTCATGCCGGAAGACCATTGTGACATTCCTCCGAAGTCGACGTGGCTGAACTGGGCCATGGTTCCACCACCACGCCGCAACGCCTCGAGGACAGCCATGACAGCGCCATCGGTGACGCCATGCTGGCGTGCAAGACGCGCAATCAGTTCAGCTTCCTTTTGACTGTTTGTCATCATTGCGTCCTTTGAATCGCTTGGCGCCGGAAGTCCTCATTGCTGGCATGACATGCGGCCAAATCTAATCACGAAGGAGCGCCACCAGGCCTTCAGGCTCCTTGCCGAGGAAGCTCAATCAAGTTCTATCCAGGCTGGGGCATGATCGCTCGGCTTGTCCCATGCACGCGTTTCGGCATCTACTCCGGCATTCTTCAGGCGATCCAATAGGGATGAACTCAGCAAGAGATGGTCCATCCGGAGCCCGGAACTCCGATCGTACCCGCCGCGGTAGGAGAAGTTCCAATAGGTGTAAATTCCCTTTTCTGGATGAATGCGACGGACGGCATCGATCCAGCCCTGAGCAAGCATTTCGGCGTACGCGCTCCGGCTCTCGGGGAAGTAAACGGCATCGCCAACCCAGCGCCCCGGCACCGCCGCGTCGATCGGGCCTGGAACGACGTTATAGTCGCCGCACAGGATGGTCGGTGAGCTATCGCCGAGCAGCACCTGGCCATAGGTGATCAAACGTTGGAACCAGCGAAGTTTGTAGTCGAACTTCGGCCCCGGCGCTGGATTGCCATTGGGCAAATACAGGCAGCCGACAACAAGCCCATTCACATCAGCCTCGATGTAGCGGCTGTGCGAATCGTCGGGATCGCCCGGCAGACCTCGACGACGTTCCAGCGGCTCAATCCCGCGAGCGAGGATTGCCACGCCATTGTAGGATTTCTGTCCGTGCCAGATTGCGCCATAGCCGGCGTTTCTAATCGCATCGACGGGAAATTTTTCGTCAGAGGTCTTCAGTTCTTGAAGGCAGACGATGTCATAGCCGGTTTCGCCAAGCCACTTGAGAAGCACTGGCAGTCGGCCGTTGACGCCATTGACGTTGAAGGTTGCGATGCGGGTCATCTCGACGATTTAACGTCTTTGCGCCGATTCGATGCGACATAGGGTCGGTAGCCAAATCTTGCCTTTTGTCATCGTCCATCTGCATTTTTGCTCGAAGCATTGGTGCTTTGACCGGAAGCAGCGGATGTCTTTGCATCTTTGGAATGCGCGGCAATCGCCGGACCCGCGCCGGTAGCTTTACGCATATCGCCGCTCCCCTTGCCGTCAGTCGATTTCTTGCTCAACAGTCCTGAGAAATATTTTCCAAAGAAGCCCATCCGACTCTCCATCTTGGCGCTCATTCGGCGACTTTGCGGGCCCTGAACTCATCTCTGCGCTGTTCTCGCAACTGCCGAGGATCGCTGCGCGAACCACCAAGGGCGCGGCGCCTGACCAGCGCGGCCGAACACTCAAGCAGGAAACATTCCAGTCCTTTGTAGATATGCGTGATCATGTCCTTCATCTCCCGGGACCGCCTCGGCACATAGGTCGCCGAGGCGGTTGGGTAGGCGATCAATCAAGCCGCTTTCCGTTCTGCCGCTCGTTCGTTGACGCCGGCTTCACCGAGGGCAGTCAGCGCCTCGTCGGTGGCCTTCTCCTCCTCAAGTGTCGCATTGAGGAGCGCAACCACGTCATCCTTGCCGAGCGTCGTAGCCCAGGCAATCAGGGTTCCATACCTGGCAATCTCATAGTGCTCCACGGCTTGCGCGGCACCGACGAGCCCTGCATCGAGCGAAGTCGAACCCTTGTACTCCTGAAGGATTTCAGATCCTTCCTCCAGGATGCCGTCGATCGCCGGGCAGGTTTTGCCGCGCGCGGCCGCGCCGAGAATCTCGAAGACCTCCTCCAGACGTTCGACCTGCCCCTCGGTTTCAGCGAGGTGCTTCTCGAATGCTGCCGAAACTTGCTCTTCGGATGCGCCTTTGGCCATCTTCGGCAAGGCTTTCAGAATTTTCTTCTCGGCATAGTAGATGTCTTTGAGGCCATCGAGGAAAAGGTCCTCCAGGTCCTTGTTGTTGCCATTGGCTTTCTTGGCAGTGGGCATTGTGCCGTCTCCTCTGTTGAAAATTGCCCGTCGCGAGCATTTTCTTAACTCGGAAACCCGAACCCGGTTCCGGGATAATGGAGATATCTAAATTTAAAGGGTCCTGCGCTTCACTGAGAACAACGACCACGTCATTCTCGTCGAAGAGCCGCGGCGGGGCGCACGCCATCGGGCTCCCGCCAACGGTCGTGCGGTCTGAGGGCCTGGGACTGCAGGAGACGCAAGTTCCGCGGCGGCAGCAGAGCAGTCGGGGCAACGCCTCTCAAGCCTCCTGACCGCTCTGCAGCCGCTTGATTGCTGGCCCTACTTGCATCCAGCAATTGGGTGATTGGACGCTGCGTATGCAACCAGAATACCTCAGAATGGTTCTAGCTATGATTTGAGCGGGATGGCAGCGAGCGCCGTCCAAAGGTGGCAATTTTTATGGACGTATCACTTTCGCGAACCGCAGACGACAACATCAAGGCCGGCAAGAGCGGCTTGCTGCTTGTCTCGGACAATTATGACGCTTTCGCCGTGCGCGTGCTGGCGGCAAGGAGCGCTGAGCGCAGCCTCGACCTGATGTATTACCTTTGGCATGATGACCACACCGGCCGCTTGCTGCTTCGCGAGGTTTTTCGAGCTGCTGAGCGCGGTGTTCGGGTGCGCATGCTCCTTGACGACGTCAATCCGCGCAAAAATGATGCGGCATATCTGGCGCTGAACCACCATCCAAACATCGAACTGAAGTTGTTCAATCCGAGCGGTATCAGGCGCGGCCGGATCATGCGTGGTGTGGAAGTGCTGTTGCGGCTCTTTGCATTGACGCGACGGATGCACAACAAGGCTTGGATCGTTGACGACAAATTTGCCATTGTCGGCGGTCGGAATGTTGGCGATGCCTATTTCGATGCGGCAGAAACCAATTTCCGGGATCTCGATCTGCTGCTCCTGGGGCCTGCGGTACGGCAAACCGCGGCGATATTCGATGCCTTCTGGGCTTGCAATGAAGCCAAGCCAATCAAAACCTTGGGATCAGTGGCTGAGCATGAGCATGCCAAATGGCTTGAAGGAAGCGATACCGGCCCCGATCCCAAATTCCTGAACGGCATCGGCAACCGGGGCTCGATCACGGAGTTTATTGCGGCCAGCAACGACGTTCATTGGGTGGATGGCGTGCGGGTCATCTCCGATCCGCCGGAGAAAGTTCGTGGTTGGAGACGTCGCAGCTGGCTTATGAAAGAGCTGCGTCCGATCATCCAATCCACGCGCGGGTGTCTGGAAATTGTGTCGCCCTATTTCATCCCCGGCAAAAGGGGCACAGCGATCTTGCTGGACCTTGTCGGCGCCGGTGTTGACGTTTCGGTTCTGACCAATTCCCTGGCCGCCACGGACGTCGCCGCAGTCCATGGCGCTTACGCAAACTATCGCAAGCGGCTGCTGAGGAATGGCGTCAATATTTTCGAGCTTCAGCCGTTCAACCGGCGCTCCGCAATCTCGGTGTTTGGCTCGAAGGGCGCCAGTCTGCATACGAAAGCTTTCACCGTCGACGACAATATCGGCTTCGTCGGTTCCTTCAATTTCGATCCACGGTCAGTGTCCTTGAACTCGGAAATGGGCGTGCTGTTTGAGGATCCGAAATTGGTCGCCGAGCTGCGGCATCGATTCCAATCGGAAATATCTCCGGAAACAAGCTATCGGCTCGAACTGAAGCACAATGTTCTGCATTGGCATGGATGCGGCGAAGGCAAGATTCAGGACTATACGCATGAACCAGAAGCCGGATTTTTTCGCCGTATCCTGGCGGTCTTCGTCCGTCACCTCCCGATCGAATCTCAGCTCTAGCATCCGACGATGGCCGAGGACCTCGCGATCTCAGCAAATTGCCCTGCCGGGGATCGCGTGAGCGAAACGTGAAACCCTGATCTACCACGGGTCAGCCAGACCGCATCACACCCGGTTCTTCGACAACCGCGTCGCCAATCCCATGCTGTCCGGCGTCCGGATCACTCGGCAACACGTCGGAAAAATTGACTGTGGCGACCAGGTATCCGGCTTCATCGTAGACCTTGATAGTCGATCCCGATTGCTTGGTTCCTGACCCAGGATCCGCCGCCACCGCTACGCGCGCCATCTCTATTGCTCTCGGACTGGCCATCTCCGCACTCGCTAGCTCTTCCTCGAGAGCGGTAGTCTGGCCGGATACTGTCGTCTCAAAGCGGAATTTTGGCATGGGCAACCTCCTGTTCCTATGCAATTCCGGTGTCCGGGTTGCGTTCCAAAGAAACAGAATTGGTGGGAAGCAGCTAAGATCGCCGCGATGGCCAGACCCGTGTCGCCACGAAGGTCAGCAAACCCGTGATCACAATCCAGGCCTGCACCTCGCGTTGGATAGTTGGCCCAGGGTTCGATGTCTGTCGCGACGGGCTCTCTGCCTCCACTATCGGTTGAAGGTCGGACCGACTGCCGAGACGGACGGAATAGGCCCGCGTGAACTCGGCGCCGAGCAGGAATATCTCAGACGAATAGTAAACCCAAAGCAGCACGACCAGCAGTGCACCCGCCGCGCCATAGGAGGATGCGATCGCGCTGGTTCCGATATACCAGCCAATCAGCGACTTGCCGATGGTGAAGAGCAAAGCGGTCACTGCCGCGCCAATTGCGACATCGCGCCAAGCGAGCGACCGGTCCGGCAGGATCTTGAAGATCGCGGCAAACAGAGCGGAAATCAGCACGAATGATACAATGCCGTTTATCGACGCGAGAATGATGGTGCCGAACGGCAGATGGGCGTTGATGACAGCGCCAAGCGCGGAAATGGCGGCACTCGCCGCCAACGACACAAGCAGTAGAAATCCCAACGCTGCAACCAGACCCAGGCTGGCCGCCCGCGCCCGCACCAATCGCGACACAGACATGGGTGGTGGGTCAATCTTCCAGATTGTGTTGAGCGAAAGCTGCATTTCGCCAAACACCCCGGAGGCTGTCACGAAGAGGGTGACGATGCCCACCAAGGTGGCAAGAGTGCCGGCGGTTCTGTGAGAAGCGCTTTCGATGGTGCTGCGCAGAAGGTCGCCGGTTTGCGATCCCATCACGCCTGCGATTTCGGCCGACAGAGCGAGTTGAGCTGCTTCATGCCCAAAGACAAGTCCAGCAATCGCAACAACGATCAACAAGATCGGGGCCAGGGACGTAACGGCATAGAACGCCATCGCCGCACCGTGGCTGAGGGCATTGTCGTTGATGAATCCGAGGATGCTCTCCTTGCCAAGAACCCAGGCTTCGCGTGCCACCCGCATGGGGAATTCCTTTTACCTCAACGAGCAACCTAGTGCTGTCGGCAACGAAAGCGAGACCTGCCGCCAGTGCGCGAGGCGCGATTGCCGAGACACGCCCGCTTGTCTCTGCACCAACGGCCAGAAATGTTCCATGCGGCGCCGGAACTCGCCGGGCTCGTAACGGTTATCGGTCATCCGATTGGAGTGATCAAAAAATGCCTGATAATGAAAACCATCGCGAGACCGGCGCAACGAAGTACCCGGCTAGAACAGGTCCTGATCCTTCGGATGCGTTCTCTCAGGATGCGGCCGGCAACAAGAAACCCAAGAGTGGGGTCGGTCTGACGCGGCCAGTCAATGAGGTGGATGACAAGACGCACCAATCCGATGGCCAGAACGCCCCGGCGAGGCCGGGCGGCGGAAACACGGTCAAGCCATGAACGTTGCCAATCTTCAGCTTGAAGGGTTGATGATGGCGGTCGCGTCAATCAACAATCTGCTCGTTCACAAAGGTCTGCTGTCAATTGACGAGATCGATACCGCCCTGCGAAAGGCAGAGGCGTCCATGACAAGTGACGAGCGGACCTACGAAGATATGTCACCGGCCAACCGTGACGCGATCTGCTTCCCGATCCGGCTTCTGCAGATCGCAAACAACGCGCAAGGCGAACTGGACATCCCACCATTTCCAGAGCTTGCAAAAATGGTTGGGCAAACCAAGGAACCTCAACGTCAGCGGTGACGACATCACGTGTAATCTCCGTGAATGCCTACATTTGACGGCGATGCCACTCTGAAGCGGAAAAGCAGCATCGGCGCCGTCTCGGCTATGAACCGAACCAAATCTCACCCACTGCGTTGAGTTCGGCGTTGCGTCATTAGTCGGGGCACTTCCATGAAAACGGGCGAGCTTTCCACCTACCGGGCCAAAAGGGATTTCGCGAAGACGAAAGAGCCCAGCGGCGAAAGCTCGATTGCGGGTTCGAACCGACTCCGGTTCGTCATCCAAAAACACGCGGCCACGCGGCTGCACTATGATCTTCGCCTCGAGCTTGGCGGGGTCTTCAAATCATGGGCTGTGACCAAAGGTCCATCACTGGATCCTCACGACAAACGACTTGCCGTGGAGGTTGAGGATCACCCGCTGGAGTACGGCGACTTCGAAGGCACGATTCCCCAAGGACAATATGGTGGCGGCACGGTGCAGTTGTGGGATCGCGGATATTGGGAACCGGAAGGCGCCATGTCTCCCGAAAAGGCGTTGGAAAAAGGCGACCTGAAATTCACGCTGCAGGGCAAGCGCCTGCATGGAAGCTTCGTCCTCGTGCGCATGAAGCATGACCGCAATGGCGGGAAGCGGACCAACTGGCTGCTGATAAAACACCGCGACAAATACGCGACAGAGGGCAATGGCGATGCGGTGCTGGCTCAGGATCGATCCGTCGCCTCGGGTCGGAGCATGGAGAGGATTGCAGCGGGGAAGGGGGCAGGTCCGAAGCCGTTCATGATGAAAGGTTCATCGTTGGCCGATGCGGATGCCGTTTGGGACAGCAAGCGCGGCCATGCGGCCGACGAGCGCGCCGCCAGGTCGGCAATGCCTGCTCCGCGGCCGAAGCGAGCCGGTCCTGCCTCAGCGGCGAAGATGCCCGACTTCATCCCACCACAGCTTTGCGCGACGCTCTCCCGGCCGCCGGCCGGGACGAACTGGGTTCACGAAATCAAGTTTGACGGTTATCGCGTCCAGTTGCGCGTGGAAGACAAGGACATCGCCCTTAAGACCCGCAAGGGTCTTGACTGGACGGAGAAATTTGGCGCCATCGCAAAGGAGGCCGCCAGCCTTCCCAATGTCATCATCGACGGCGAGATCGTAGCGCTTGGCGAGAACGGGGCGCCCGATTTTGCCGCACTGCAGGCAGCGCTGTCGGAGCGCCGGACGAAGGACCTGATCTACTTTGCCTTTGACCTGCTCTTCGCAAATGGCGTCGATCTGCGAAAGATGCCTCTCTCACAACGGAAGGAACGTCTGAGCGAGATGCTCGGCGAAGTCGATCGCGGCGAGCAAAATCTCATCCGCTATGTCGAGCACTTCAGCAATGGCGGCGACGCGGTGCTGCGTTCTGCCTGTCGCCTGTCGCTTGAGGGGATTGTCTCCAAAAAGGCCGATGCGACCTATGTTTCGGGGAGGACCGACACCTGGGCCAAATCGAAATGCCGCGCCGGGCATGAGGTGGTCATCGGCGGCTGGTCGACGACCAACGGCAAATTCCGGTCATTGCTCGTCGGCGTCAATCGCGGTGAACATTTCGCCTATATCGGCCGTGTGGGGACCGGATTCAGCGAGGCAAAGGTCAAGCAGCTGATGCCCAGGCTGCAGGAGATGAAAGCCGCGACGTCGCCGTTTACCGGCGATGGCGCACCGAAAAGGAATTCAACCGTCTTCTGGACGAAGCCGGAATTGGTCGCGGAAATCGAGTTCGCCGGCTGGACCGGGGGTGGCAATATCCGGCAGGCCGCCTTCAAAGGCCTGCGTGAAGACAAGCCCGCAAAAGACGTCGAGGCCGAGCGTCCAGCCGATCCTCAAGAGACGCCGATTGCCGACCCTGCCAAGGTGACTGGCAAGACAGGAAAAAGCCCGGTTGTCATGGGCGTCATCATTTCCAAGCCGGACAAGCCGCTTTGGCCGAATGCCGGCGACGGTCAGCCCGTCGACAAGCTCGATCTTGCAGAATATTTCGAGACCGTTGGCCCCTGGATGATCAGACATATCAAAGGTCGTCCCTGTTCACTCGTGCGTGCGCCGGATGGCTACGCCGGCGAGCAGTTTTTCCAGCGCCACGCAATGCCAGGCACATCCAATCTGCTGGAACTGGTAAAAGTCTTCGGCGACCACAAACCGTATCTGCAAATCGACCGCGTCGAGGGTCTGGCCGCGATCGCCCAGATAGGCGGCCTTGAGCTTCACCCCTGGAATTGCCAGCCGGGTCATCCCGAAATACCTGGCCGACTTGTCTTCGACCTTGACCCCGGTCCGGAAGTCCCTTTTGCGAAGGTGGTCGCGGCAGCCAAGGAAATGCGCGATCGTCTCGAAGATCTGGGCTTGGTGAGCTTCTGCAAAACCACGGGCGGCAAAGGCTTGCATGTCGTGACGCCATTGGCGGCCGAACGCAGCAAGACGACATGGGCCGAGGCCAAGGCCTTCGCAAAGGCCGTCTGCATCCAGATGGCGGCAGATAGCCCGGATCTCTACCTCGTCAACATGGCCAAGAAGCTGCGGACATCCCGGATTTTTCTCGACTATCTCAGGAATGATCGCATGGCGACAGCCGTCGCCCCTCTCTCCCCTCGCGCCAGGGAAGGCGCGACTGTATCCATGCCGCTGACCTGGAGTCAGGTGAAGGCGGATCTCGATCCGAAAAAATACACCGTTCGCACGGTCCCGGGCCACCTGAAAAAGACCGTCGCCTGGGCTGACTACGACGATGGCGAACGGTCGATCAGCAGTGCCATCAAACGGATTGGTTCAGCGAAGCTCGCCGCATGACGACCTCGGTTCGCGCTGGCTTGCAGGTACGAGGCCCAAAGTCCAACCTCCTGCCTCACCGGTCTCTGGGATTGCCCAGGGCGGGGTCGCGCGCCCGGGTGTAGCCCTCGACGCGAGGCAAACCGTCATCCATCCTGATAAACGGCAGCCGCATTTCCCAATAGGCTTGAGCTTGGGGATGGAACTTCTCGGGCGCGTCCATGAATCCGATCGAGATGTAGAACTCATTTGGCAAGCCTTCATCGGTGTACCCAATCGAGGTGCCACATTCCGAACAGAAGGAGCGCACGACGCCCCTGGTTTTCGAGAATGTTTTTGGTTTTGGGCCGAGCCAATGGACCTGATCTGGACGATAGCCAATCCAGATCGTCAGTGGGCTGCCGATCGCTCGTCGGCAGTCATCGTCGTGGTCGAAACAAATCCAAAAGGGATCGCCACTGAATTCAGCTGTGATGGCTCCGCAAAAGCAATGCCCTCGATCAATCCGGGCCGGTTTTCTGATCGTCGTTCGGGGTTTGTCGTCCATGGTAATCTTCCCGCCAGCGTGGTGGCGTAACGCCGCGGACGGCAAGCAGTTCCTTTGGACGTCACAGAGCCGCAGATGCGCGCAACCGGCGGGCTGCTCGTCAATATCATTTGAGGCAGATCAGGCCTTAGTTTGTTGGGAACATTTTTTCAGGTCCGCACTTTGTTCGCCGTCTGACCAATGGAGGCGACCTTGAAAACACGACGCATCGACAGGGAAAAGCTCGAGAGGGCGGATCGAGAAGCCAAGTTGCTGTTGGAAGCGGAGCGGCATGCCAGGGAAGCCAAGACGGCGCGGCTTAGAGAACAGCGACAGTTGTTGGAGGCATCGATAGCGCAGACCCCGCCCGCGCCCGTAGCCGCAAAGCAGCCGCCCCGCCAACGAAAGCCGACGCGCAAGGTAATCGAGGTGGACTGACGGTTTGGTCAGTTGGGGCTTTTGCCAAGGTGGGGAGTTGATATGACAGGGCAGGGGATCCGGCAGCATGAATACCAAAGCGGTAAGTCCGGCCGTCGCCAAAGCGGCTGCTCGGCGTGCTGGATCGGGGTCTCATCACCGGTGCGTCCGACGACGATCCTGCGAGAGCCGCTGAAAAAGGCGCCGAGCGGGCCGAGAATGTGATCCAGCGAGTCCGGCTGGACACTTACGTCGGGAACAATCGCACGCGCGGACCGTTCCCCAAGCGATCTTCACGCTCAGGATTTGCTCTTGTTGCAGCGACCGGATGAAATTTTCAACGAGGCCTCGCAAACGGTTGGTGATCCCCTTGAGCGCGACGCCTTAGGTGGGGAGGCTGAGCTAACTGGCGATCGCGCCATCCCGCGTCGTCTGGTTGTCGTCTCGAACAGGCTGGGGAACATTCGCGATCTGTCGCAAGCCGGCGGACTTGCTGTAGGCATCGGGGATGCGTTGGCCGAGCGTGGAGGCCTGTGGCTAGGAGCAAGCGCTGAGTATCAGGACTACGCCGCGAGCGACGAACCGCTGATCCGCTTGGAACGCGTGGGAAAGATCGAGACGGCTGCGCTTACCCTGCCCTATGAGGAGTATTCGCTCTATTACAATGGCTATGCCAACAGCACGCTGTGGCCGCTTTTTCATTACCGACTCGACCTGGTGAACCACCGGGCAGAGTTTCTACACGCCTACCGGCAGATCAATGCGCGGTTCGCGAAGGCGCTCGCAGGACTGCTGTCGGGCAACGACGACCTGGTGTGGGTTCACGACTACCACCTTATCCCCTTGGCCGCCCAGTTGCGGCGGCTGGGAGTCCGGAATCGGATCGGTTTCTTTCTTCACATACCGTTCCCGCCGCCTGACTTGTTTGTAGCCACGCCCGACCATGAAGAACTCATCGATGATCTGCTTCAATATGACGTCGTGGGATTCCAGACCGAAACGGACGTGGGGAATTTCCGGCGCTCAGTGCAGGCGGCCAACTCCACTACTTTTGATATCAATGGTTCGGCTGAGATGAACGGCCGCACGGTGTTATCGAGGTGTTTTCCGATAGGCATCGACGTCGATTCAATCGCACGCATGGCCAATGAGGCGGCGGAGGATGTGCAGATCGATTCCATGCGCCGCCAGATTCTGGGCCTCAAGCAAATCATCGGCGTCGATCGGCTGGACTACTCCAAGGGTCTCCCCGGCCGCATGCAGGCTTTCGCGCGTCTTTTGCAAAGGCATCCGGAGCAAGAGCGGGCGGCAACCTATTTGCAGATTGCGTCGCCGACGCGCGAGGAGGTCAGCGCCTATGCCGACATCCGGGCCCAGCTTGAGGCAACCGCCGGCGCGGTCAACGGAAGATACGCGGATTTGGCTTGGACCCCGATCCGCTACATCCACCGTGCCGTATCACGCTCTCGGCTTGCTGGCCTGTTGCGCGCTAGCCAGGTCGGATTGGTCACGCCCCTGCGTGACGGAATGAACCTCGTCGCCAAGGAATACATAGCCGCGCAGGACGAAGCCGATCCCGGAGTGCTGGTGTTGTCGCGTTTTGCAGGTGCGGCCGAAGAACTTGCCGAATCCTTGATCGTAAACCCGTATGCCGTCGACGAGGTTGCCGATGCGATCGCAAAAGCGCTCGCGATGCCGCTTGAGGAAAGAATTGCAAGGCATAGTGCACTGCTCAAGCGCATCACGCGCAATGACGCAGCAGAATGGCGGCGGTCATTTCTCGCCACGCTCGCGGGTGAGAACTAGCGCCTGGCATCGATGCCTGAACCCGTCCGTGTGTCACGCGTCCCACACGGTCATAGCCCGGCCATAACCCGGCTTGCCTAGCAGTTCGAAAGGCCTTGAAGCTGATCGTGTATCTTGTCCGTCCGCATCAGAACCTTTTCGCTCGTTTGACGGAAGCGCGATAGCCCGCCTCAATCGGTGGACTATCGAAGGTTCCACGGAACACACCGCCGGTCCGGTCGTTTGGGCTCTGATAGGAGATCTGCGATGACAAGGAACCCCACGCGAAAGGACAGTGATCTCTCTGAAAAAGAGGCAATCAAGTTGGCCGAAGTCACCGACGTGTCACCCGGGCAGGCCAAAGAGCTTGCAGCCGAGCACGGCATAGACGGCGCCAAGAAGGAAGCAAGAAATTACAAGGCGGAGGGCTGACTATGGCGGCCAGTGGATCCGCAAACGACAGAGACGCACGAGCCACCCTCTACGCACAAGCAGTAATGGAAGCCGAGCGTAAAGCGCGGGAAGAGAAAACGGCGCGATTGCGCAAAGCCCGTTTGGCGCATGAGGCGGTCAATCCGCCTGCACCCGAGCAGAAACCGGCAGTGCCGGAAACGCCAAAGCGGGTCGCCAAACCAGGCAGCCGAAAAGCTGGAGAAGATTAGCTTCAGCTTTCTTCAGCTGTGCCGGTGGCCGGCGCCGGGGAAGAGCAGACCGTGCGGTCGATCTGCACGATAAATTTGTATCTCATCGAATGACACAAAGGAGTCCAGTGATGACGGAGCATGTGTCCCGGAAGGAAGAACAGCGTGGCACCCGAAATGTACTCGGGTGGGGCGTCGTCATTGCGGCTGTGATCTTCGTCGCACTGCTAGCCTTCTTTGTGTTCATACCCCTTTCAGGCGGATCGTGGCAGACATCGCCAGTAAAGCGCACCCCGGAACAGAACCAAGGCGGCAATGCCCCCGCCGAGACATCACCCGCGCCCGGCGTTAAAAAGAACCCGCAAGAAAATACCGAGATGCCAGGGCAGCAGTGATCGACCTTGGGCTGCGACCCAAGTTGGCCCTGATCTTCCTGGTCTCATCGGCGTCATGATGGGATCAGGGCCTTCTGGGCGCAGGAACCGCTGAGCTATTGAGGCTGGGGTTTCGCCCACATCGAGCGCAGAAAGATTACCGCAGCAGCATCGGTCTGGCGAACGAGGCGATGACGCCATCGTGGAACTCGAGGCACATCAAGATGCCTAGCTGCAGGCCGTTCAGTTGGGATTTTTCAGCTGCTTTGACAACAGCAGTTGCTGCTGCAGCTCAAGGGCGAGCTTCAACAGCCGTTCAGGTGTTTCCTCTTCCGCGATTTCGTCGAGCAGCGCTGCGAGTGCGTCGCCCTCAACAGGATCGCGGAATGAGTCAGGTTTGGTTTGCGGAGGTTTGGCCACGAGGATTTCTAGCAGGAATGCGGCCGTATTTGCAAGACGAAGCGAAGCGCTCTTGGGGAGGGGTACCATAGCGGGGGCGGTCGACAGGGCGGCCTGCGGCAAACTATCGGACAATCTTAATTCATGATGCCAGACCTGTCGTTGCGGAGCACCTCCTCCATGAGTGTATTGAGCCATTCGCTCAAGGGAAGGTCATGCCGCGTCGACAACCGCTCCTCCAGCGCCGCCTTCAATGTCCGTTCGACGAGGCGATCGGCCGCCTGTGGGTCGCCCAGCAGCAGCCGCGCGGACAGCCTCAGTTTTGGAAGAGCGCGGAAAACATTGTCTTCACCAAGCGCCGTTGATTGCGCGGCGAGGATCCCGGCAACCGTCCTGAACCCGGCCGGCTTGGAGAGGTTTTGGGTGTACCGGAACCGCTCCGGTAGGGTGATCTGATCGTTTCCGGAGAAGAATACGAACGGGATGCCTCTGTCCGTCAGCTCATCGGCGAGGGGAAAAACAGTCTCACCGTTAAGATCGATGTCCAGCACCGCCCCATCCGCTGAATCGATATATCGTCGAGCCCGGCTGACTGACGACACCGGCCCCAAAACGGTCGCCCCACAATCGCTGAAATAAGAGGCAAGTTCGCTTGCCAGCAAGAATTCGTCCTCGACGAGCAGAATTCGCATGCCTAATAACATAGCAGCCCTCCGGGCTTTAAACGGCGGTCGCGTCCATCGGTTCCGTGGCGATCGGCGGTGCGGGATGGGAATTCGACCAGGAACGGTTTACACATTGGATCGAAATCAGCGCTGCCGCGTTGCATTTCACTGAAGCAGGACAATTGATGCAAAAGCTGCCGAGGTTCCCCATAGTCGGTATTGGCGCCTCTGCGGGCGGCATTGCCGCCATGGAGGGATTTTTTCGCGGGATGCCGTCTTCGAGCGGGATGGCGTTCGTGATCGTCACGCATCTCAGCCCGGAACGGGAAAGTCTGCTGCACGAAGTGATTGCGCTTTACACCGGAATTCCGGTTCGTGTCGCTGAAGATGGAATGGATATCCATCCTGACACCGTCTACGTGATGCCGCACAACGCGATCCTCACCATCGAAAATTCCAGCCTAAAGCTGCGCCAACCGAATTCGGTGTCCAGGGAGCGCAAGCCCATCGATATCTTTTTCAGCGCGCTGGCCGAGGATCAAGGCGAATACGCCGTCGGCGTCGTCCTGTCGGGCGGCGATTCCGACGGTACGTTGGGCATCAAGGCAATCAAGGAGCATGGCGGCCTGACGCTGGCGCAACTCTCCGACGAGTCGGGTCCGAGCAATCCCGACATGCCGCGCAGCGCGATCAGTTCCGGTCTGATCGATATCGCCATCCCCGCCGATGAGATGGGTGCGAAACTCATGGAATTTGCCCATAGCTTTGAACTGCTCGACGAGCTCGAAGCTGACGATGGCAAGGCCAGTGCTTTGAAACTCCGCAAGGGCCAGGAGGAAATCTACGCGATCCTGCGCAGCCATTCGGGACATGATTTCTCGGGCTACAAGGCCAAGACGTTCTTGCGCCGCGTCAGGCGACGCATGCAAATAACACAGAACACCGCGATCGATGCCTATATAGAGTTGCTTCGTTCAAATGCGGAGGAAGTGCGGTCGCTGTTTCGCGACCTGCTGATCAACGTGACAAATTTCTTCCGCGATACGGACGCTTTCAAGACCCTGGAAGAAACCGTCATCCCCAAACTTTTCGAAGGCAAGGACGCCAACGATACGATCCGCGTCTGGGTGCCCGGCTGCGCAACCGGCGAGGAAGTCTTCTCGATCGGAATGCTGATGCGCGAGCATATGGATACACTTTCGGCTGTGCCGCGCATCCAGATTTTCGCCACGGACATCGATGACGCGGCGTTGGGCATCGCACGTTCGGCGCGCTATCCGGAGTCATTGCTTGCGGGCGTTTCGCCTGAACGTCGCGAACGCTTCTTCAGCAATGACGGCACAAGTTTCATCTTGAGCAAGAGCGTACGTGATCTCTGCATCTTCTCGGCGCACAGCGTCATCCGTGATCCACCCTTCTCGCGCATGGACATGGTGTCGTGCCGGAACCTGCTGATCTATTTCGGCCCCGATGTGCAAAAGCAGGTTATTCCGACCTTCCACTATTCGCTGAAGCCCGGCGGCTATCTGTTCCTTGGCACCTCCGAGAGCATAAGCCAGCATGCCGATCTGTTTGCACCGGTCGACAAGAAACAACGGATATTCAAGGCACGAGAACATACGGCGCCGCCGCGGCTGCCGATCTTGTTGAATGCTGCGCCTGCAAGCAACTTTTCCAGCGCCAATGACACTCATGCCCGCCGCGGGTTGTCTTATTCCCTAAGGCAAACCGTTGAAGCCCATGTTCTCGAACGCTACGCTCCGGCCCATGTCGTCATCAATGGTGATGGAGATGTCGTCTATTACTCGGTCAGAACCGGCAAATATCTCGAGCCGCCGCAAGGGGTGCCGAGCAGACAATTGCTCACAATGGCACGCAGCGGCCTGCGTCTGGAACTGCGCGGCGCTTTGCGGGAAGCGGCCGAAGGCCGGCGCACGGTTGTGCGCGAAGCGATAGCCATTGAAGAAGATGAAGATCGTGTCCAATTCGTCACATTGACGATCGAGCCCTTGGTTGATCGCGGCAGCGGCGAGCCGCTGTTTCTCGTCCTGTTCGAACCGGTGGGCCAGCCGCAACCGCGGCTGGAGGCTCTAAAGGTTCGTCAGCCATCCGGGATTGCTGATTTCGAGCGCGAGCTCCGCGATACGCGCGAGCGCCTGCAATCGACGATCGAAGAATATGAGACCGCATTGGAGGAGTTGAAATCTTCCAATGAGGAACTCGTCTCAGTCAACGAAGAAGCCCAGTCCTCCAATGAGGAGCTTGAGGCCTCCAAGGAAGAAATGCAGTCCCTCAATGAGGAATTGAACACCATCAATGCCGAACTGGTTTCCAAGATCGAGGATCTCGATCGGGCCAACAGCGATCTGAAGAACCTGTTCGAGAGCACACAGATCGCGACTGTTTTTCTCGATACCAAGCTGGTTATCCGCAGCTTCACGCCGGCGGCGTCTTCGTTCTTCAATTTGCTGCCGACCGACATCGGAAGACCGCTTACCGATCTTGCCAGCCGGCTCGATTATCCGCACCTGCGCGACCATATCGCGCAGGTTTTCAGGGCCGGCGAGATGATCGAGCACCAGCTACCGCGCGATAGCGACGGCATCCACTATCTCGTGCGGCTGATCCCCTACCGCGACAGCGTGCGGAAAATCCAAGGTGTGGTGGTGACCTTTGTCGATGTGACGACCATGGCTGAAGCCGAAGCCCACCAGCGGGTATTGATCTCGGAACTCAATCATCGGGTCAAGAACATGCTGGCCGTTACGGTCAGCATTGCCAGTCAGACCCTGAAAAATGCTCCCTCTTCGGAGGCTTTCGCCGAAGCGCTCATCGGTCGCCTGCGCGCCATGGCGCGGGCCTACGGAGTGCTCTCGCGCGAAAGCTGGAAAGAGGTCTCGGTAGAGGAAATCGTGCGGCAGGAAGTCGAGCCGTTTGGGCTGGAACGCATCAACACCACAGGCGAGGACATTCGGCTCAAGCCTCAGCAGGGCCTGTCCCTTGGCATGGTGATCCATGAACTTGCCACCAATGCTGGAAAATATGGCGCCTTGTCCGTGCCAAACGGCGTGGTGTCCGTGACTTGGTCGGCGTCGGATCACGGTTTTCAGCTCGAATGGTTAGAAAGCGGCGGTCCCGCTGTCAGTCCGCCTGAGAAGACGGGATTTGGTCTTTCGCTGGTGAAAGGCGAAATTGAGTATCGGCTTGGCGGAAATTTTGAAACATCTTTCGGTTCCGATGGTTTGAGCTTGCGGATTGAGTTTCCGTTCGATCATCGGGAGAGCGAAACGTGACTGCATCTCTTATCCTTATCGTCGAAGATGAATGGCTGGTCGCGGAGGAGCACCGCGCAATCCTGGAAGAGGCCGGCTTCGCCATCGCCGGGCCAGTGCCGTCCGTTGCTCGCGCGAAAAAGCTGATCGAGAGTGAAGTCATATCTGCCGCGGTCCTGGACATTGGTCTCGGCGGCGAGACCAGCGCTGCCCTTGTCCCACTTCTAGCGCAACGCGGAATTCCGTTTGTTTTCGTCAGTGGGTACACGGCATCCGACATCCCGCAAGATTTGCGTCATCACAAGATGCTGTCAAAACCCGTGTGGGCTGCTGCGCTGGTCGAGGCCGTGCGAAATATGCTCGGTGTTCAACCGACAGCTTTGGCAAGACACCAGGACAGCGGAACGGTGCCAACCCAACGAGAAGCCCGGTAACGCACTTCTCGTGGGACAAAGACACTGGTTTTTCACCAGATATGCGACGACATTCGGGTCCAGGCCCGAGACGGCGTCGCCGGCAAGTGCCTGCGATCCGGCCGGCACGATTGGCATGCTCCCGGTCTGGCGTATTCCAGAGCTGGGCGAAATTTCGCGACCGCGCGACGATTGGTCAGGCGATGAGCCTATCAAACAACGGGCAGTTCGCCCTCGGTTTGCTTCGCGTCGAATAGGACGCCAAGGCCGTAAGTGACGGCGCCAGCGGCAATCATCTCTGCCAATGCTGCGCTCGACACCGGGCAATGCGGCATGACCGCCTTGATCGCGAGTTCGGCATTCGCGATCGACACGAAATCGTGCCGTCGCTTACGGGTCTCCAGATATTGTTCGATCAACATCTGCAGTCGCCTTCTTTCTATTTCATCGCCAGCCATTTGGTTCCTCCTGTAGACAGTCTGAAAGCCCACCACGCCTAAGGAGCGGTGGCCTTGGCGCCCCTTTTTGAGGACCGTGGACTCGAGTGAGGCGGGCAGCGTTGCTGACCAGGATGTCGAGACCGCCGAGGGGCGTTGCTGCTTCATCGACCAGCTTTCTGCAAAAGGCCTCATTGCGGATATCGCCGGCAAGCCTTTTGACCTGCCGCTTTTATTAGGTCCACCAGTTCGTCGGCGTCTTCCTGTTCTTCGGGGAGGTAGCCGAAAGCAACGTCCGCACGCTCGCGCGCGAATGCAATCGCCGCCGCACGACCAATACCGGAATCGCCGCCGGTTATCAGCGCTTTGCGGCCGGCAAGCCTGCCTGATCCTTTGTAGGTCGTTTCGCCGTGGTCCGGGCGCGGCACCATCTTGCTGGCCAAACCCGGCCACTTCTGTTCCTGTGGCTTGAAAGGCGGCTGGTGATATTGCGTCACCGGATTCTGTTTGAGCATCGGGCTCGCAGGGCCTGCTTTAGCAGGCACTGTTCCCGTATCGGCTGACGCCGTGGAAGCATAAGCGGCGAGAATTCCTCCCGCCATGCTTCCGACGACAAGTCTACGCGCTGCGTCTGGTACATTGTCATGCTGGTCATGGTTCATCATGGGCTCGCTTTGACGGCAGGTGACCATTACGGAAGTGGCACCTAACCGGCCGTCGACGCGAATGTTCCCTTGTGATTGCAGTGAGGTGTGGGTCGCCTTGCCCGTCTCGGCCGTGAGGCCGCATCACCACTTTGACACAACCTCCTGATTGTCGCGGAACGTCTTGTAGAGATCCGGCCCTGCTTTCAGATCGGTCCGGTGGGTAATCACAAGGAGCGATCGATTGCGCCGTTCTGGACCATGGCCAATAAAGGTTCCAGGTAGCGTTGCGTATGCGTCTGGCCCATCCGGAAAGCCGGTCCCTTATTCATTGCCGCCAAACGGGATGTGATCGACCAGACCAACATAGACGCCGGGAACCGAGATGGTGCCGCCCCTGCGGCAGCGATAGATTGCCTCGCGCAGCACATGCGGCCTTGGGAATGCCAGCCCTTTTGATGACGCGAATATTGGCTCAGTCGCTGGACGCCGACCCCGGCTCGGCCATCCTACGGTGCTGTTCGGCCAAGGTGCCTGCCGGCGTGACATGCGCGGCGGCGACCTGCAGCTTGTTTTTCCAACCGCTGACGACCTGTTCATCACCGGCCATCATCGCCTCGTAACCCGTCTTGGCGACATCGGCCGGATTGTCCTTTTCATCGGAGCCGACCTTGGTATCCATCATTTCAGCGCGCTCGAAGAATCGCGTCTGCGTGGGGCCAGGCATCAGCACGGTGACCGTCACGCCGCTATCTTTCAGCTCATGGCGGAGCGCGATCGAGAAGGAATCGATGAACGCCTTCGTGCCGTTGTAGACGGCCTGGAATGTTCCGGGCATGAAGCCGGCGATCGACCCGGTGAACAGGATGCGTCCGCGACCTCGCCGGGCCATCTTGGCGCCGAGTTCATGCGCCAGATAGACCGTTCCGGTGACATTGGTGTCGATGATCCGGCGGACTTTTCGCCAGTCCTGGTCGACGAAGCCGTTGCCGAGCCCGCGTCCCGCATTGAGAAACAACAGGTCGATATCGCGATCGCCGATCTGGGAGATCAACCGATCGGCGCCCTCGACGGTCGCCAGATCGGCCTCAATGGCTTCGACCGTTACATTGTGGGTTTCAAGTGCCTCTGCCGCCTGCCGGATAGCCGGCTCGTCGGCGGCGATGATCAGGTCGTAACCGTCTTTAGCGCACAGCTTTGCGAGTTCCCTTCCGATGCCACTCGAGGCGCCGGTCACCACAGCGAGTTTGGCGTCCGTCATCATATCCTCCATCTTCGTGCCATCGGAACCACGAGTGGGCACAATTGTTCCGCGGCGTTTGGGCTGGATTGATCGTGCGCTGTCATGACGGTCAGGCGACGGTCGTCGTCGCGGTCCTTGCGCGCATTCATAGAGAGCCGTTGCGACAAAAACCGTTCTACGCAATGAGAACTCGCCATGGCCTACCTTCAAAAGGCCCCCAAACGCATGGATTGAGTACTCAGAACGGCAATGAGCCTAATCAGTTGAAGTTGGAACAAGTGGCCCGGTTGGAAGTTCGAACCGTGCAGCGTTGTTGCCCTCCCATGTTGATGCTGCGCGATCGGGTCATCCCCTCAGCCCGATCTCCCGCGCTTCTCCGCGCCAAAGAGAAGCGCGGGCCCCCGCACTTTCACGGCTGTCCGGGATGGAGCGTTTTGTTACGTGGGACTAGCCGACCTCACAGGCTCGTCGTCGGTTTCGTTTGACGAGCTCTCCGAGCGCTCTAGATCATTGATGCCGGACGCAGTTGGTTCGAGCCGGGGAGGAAATCCGCGTGGCGCATCCAACGCGCGCTGTACCCCATAACGACCGTCATTTTCCGGTTGGCTGCCTGTGCTTGCTTCTGATTCTAGCCGGGTTGGCCGGATGCTCGTCTTCCAATCAGGTGGCGCAGCAATCACGAACAGCGGCCTCCGCGGCACAGACCGTATCGATGGTGCTGGATGCCTGGGTGGAGGGAGCGGCACCGTCCGCCTATGCCACGGCCGCACTGCACTCGGTCGGAAAAACGCTGGCCGATGTCGAGGCGCAAATTCGATCGGCCGAGACCGCTGAACCAGCCGGGCGAGCAGGACTGACGGCAGCAGTCAACAGTTTGTCGGTGGCGGTGGCGCATGCCGAGGCGGGATTGCGGGTGAACAATCGCACTGAGGTGAAAAGCGCACAACAGGATCTTCGGGCGGCCATGCGCTCGCTCGCCGCCGCTTACACCAGCGCTTTCGGACCAAAGCCGTGAAGAAGCTTCTGGAAATATCGCTTGGCGTCGTCACCAGTGTCGGAGGTTTCCTCGAAGTCGGGTCGATGGCTACGGCGGCGCAGGCGGGTGCCGCCTTCGGATTCCAGCTAATCTGGGCCATAGTTCTCGGCACCATATGCATCATCTTTTTGGTTGAAATGGCCGGTCGGTTCGCCGCGATGAGCCATCACACGATCTCAGAGGGCATTCGTGAAAGATTTGGGTTCAACGTCTTCCTATGGCCGTTGCTCGTCGTCCTTCTCGTCAATTTCATGGTGCTGTCCGCTGAGATCGGCGGTGTGGCCATCGCACTCGAACTTGCCACCGGCATAGGCTTCCAGTGGTGGGCACTGCCGGTGGCGTTGCTGGCATGGCTGCTGCTGTGGAAAGGCACGTTTGGCTTTATCGAGAAAGGCGTTTCGGTCCTCGGCCTCGTGACGCTGTGCTTCGTGGTTGGTGCGGTGATGTTAAAGCCCGACTGGACAGCGGTCGCTGGCAGCGCCGTGCCCTCGCTGCCGGCTCACGATGGCATCAATTACTGGTTCATGGCGGCCAGCATTCTCGGCGCCTCGATATCGCCTTATCTTTTCATGTTCTATTCCTCGGGAGCTATCGAGGACAAATGGGATGAAAGCCACCTGGGAGCCAATCGTGCCATCGCCGGGCTGGGCATGACCTTCGGTGGGACCATTTCGATCGGCGTGTTGATCGTCGCTGCTCTCGTTCTCGCGACGCGCGGCATCGACCAGGTGGACGACTATCACCAACTGCCGTTGATGCTGATCCCTATATTCGGCTTCTGGGGGTTCGTTCTATTCGTTGCCTCGCTCGCCATTGCCTGTTTCGGCGCCGCACTCGAAGTCGGGTTGCAACAGGCATATCTGGTGGCACAGGGCTTTGGCTGGACCTGGGGCGAGGATCGCAAGCCGCGCGATGATCCGGGCTTCAGTGCCGTCTATACGGCATCATTGTTTTTGGCCGCCATTCCGATCATGCTTGGCCTCGACCCACTGAGGCTGACCATCTTTTCCATGGCGGTAACGGCGGCGAGCCTTCCGCTGACGGTAGTTCCATTTCTCTTCCTGCTGAATGACGAACGCTATGTCGGCGAACATCGCAACGGCATCATTTCGAATGCCGCCGTTGTCTTCATTATCGCGCTTGCCTTCGTGCTCGCCGTGGTGACGATTCCGCTGCAGATATTCGGAGGCACATGATGGAATTGATGCGTGATCTCCTGGACAAGCAGGTGTTCGACCGCCGGCGGGTCAAGATCGGCAAGGTCGACGGAGTGGTGGCCGAGTTGCGGCGGGGCAAACCACCAAGGATTGTCGCGATAGAACTCGGCTCCATCACTTTGGCGCGCCGCCTTGGCGCGCGGCCCGGGGAATGGATGGCGCAACTGGCAACGAGGGTGGGTGGCAAACGCCACGCCGTGCCACACAGGATTGCGTGGAAAAAGGTGCAGGACAACGGGCTCGACATCGAATGTGACATCGAGGTGGGCGAGACGTCGATTTTCGCCTGGCAGGACTGGTTGCGCGATCATGTCATCGGGCGCATCCCAGGAGCGTGATGATGAGGACAGTCAACCTCGAACATCTTGCCGGGCGACGCGTGCTCTCGCAGCGCGGAAAGAGCATCGGTCACATCGAAGAGATTCTCGCCGAACAGCGTGGCGACGAGCTCGTCGTTACTGAATTCCACGTTGGCATCTACGCCGCCTTCGAGCGTCTGTCGGCCTCGACCATCGGCATCGCGATGCTCGACCTGCTTCGGCTGCGCCGCCGCGACGGCCTGTACCGCATTCCCTGGGATAAACTCGATATCTCCGATCCGGCGCGACCGCGGCTGCTATGCCCGATGACCGAGCTTTCTGGATGGAAAGGGCAAAAGGACCTTCGGGAGTAGATGGCTACGGCTGAGGGCTAAGGCGCCGGCGTTTTGCCGGCGAACAGCCGTTCGTGCAGATGGCGCCTCCGCAAAGATTACTGCAGGTTCTTGCGAAGGAAGATGCGGGCGTGTCCTGGAATAACGAATTCGACCTTGCCGAATTCCTCAAACCCATGATGCCGGTAAAATTGAGGCGCCTGGAAACTGCTCGTCTCGACGACGGCTCTCTTGCATCCACGCCTAACGGCTTCCTCCTCGATCGCCATAAGAAGCTGTGATCCATAGGATCGGCCACGCAATTTTTCAGGCAAGAAGAACATGTCGAGAAACAGGAGCCCCAGTTCCGTTCTGCCCCAAATTCCACCCCAGATCTTTCCCGAGGGGTCGGTAAGCTCCGCGCCGATCACTGCCCGGTCATCGATTCCGGTTTGTTCGATGTTGTGTCGATAGAGCGCAGCGGCCGCCTGCGTTCGTGCATCCCCGTTGTGAGCCAGAGCGATTGTAAATCCTTCGGATCGAGCCGGCATGCGTTCTGCTCCTGCGTCGGAATGGTCTTGAGATTCAACCGTCAGATTAACATCAAGGCGGCCGGTTCGCTCGCAGCTCTGATCGCCGCTTCTGTTGTAACCCGTCTTGCCCACATTCCGCATCGCGATCCGCGACGGATGCATGCAGCCGCGCCCAACATATCGCTTTGGTGTTGAACAAAGCCCATCCTGCCCTTGTCAGGTCTCATCACAATTCGTGCGCCGTCAAGAGTGTCCACCTCGACGAAGGCTGCTGCGGATCACAATCCATTACGCCGGGAACAATGAGAAAAACCTGTCGTTGGGAAAGCGATCGCAATTCGGCGATTCAAACACGGAGACTCCAATGTTGAAGAAAATTCTAGCCGCGTCGGTGCTAACTATTGCCTTGGCCGGTTCCGCCCTGGCGCAGACAAATGGAACGGGTGCTGGCGGCACGGCTGGCACGGGTAATGGAACTGGTACTGGAACTGTTGGCAGCGGCGGCGCCGCTGGCAATGGCACTGGCAGCGGGAATGCGGCCGTGCCAACCGATCCGAATTCCACAAACTCGACTACAAAATCGAACGGCATGACCGACCGTTGCAAGGACGCCGCAGGCAATGACATCGATAACAACACTGCAAGTGGCGCAACGACCTCGACCGTGCAAAATTGCAACAAGTAGCCGATGGACCTAGCGGCTTCGGCCGCCCGAAGGCCCGCCATCAAGACAATGGCGGGCCTCCGAGTACGTGCCTCGCATGGCTGGATACGTAGGAGCACATGTGTCCAAAGAGACCCGGCGGGCCAAACTCGATCGCTTAGCAGCCTCGATTCCGAAGCACGAATTCGAATTCCTAATGAAGATTGCAAAGCTAAGCCGTCATGACCTACTTGGCCTGATCGCTAAACACGATGGCGGCAGGGACAAGGTCTATAGGGACCTTGCGGCCCACTTGGCAGCAACTGAGGCCGCCCCGGAGCCCGTACATGAGGCGGCAGCTGACGACGGCCAAACAGCTGGAGCATCTCCAGCCACGAACTCGCCCGCCGGCAAGTAGCGGCGAAGATCATTTCGGTGCCAGCCCTGACGCTCCACGGAAGCGACGACCGTGTCGTCCTTCCAAAGTCTTCGAATGGGTTGGACGAGCATTTCACCGCGCCTTACCAACGAGAACTGCTGGATACGGCAAGCGGTAGGCGCTTTAAGGCCGGCTGCCATTCAGCTTCATCGGACATGCCGGAACCTGAAGCGCCGCCGCGCATTTCGTCTCCAGGCGTGACCGATCTTGCGGAAATCGCCAGGGAGAAATTCAGATGCAAACTTCAGGCGCAACTTCACAGAAAAACCTTGGCCGATTTGCCATAGAACCGTTTTCCGGCACGGTGACGGTGCGGTTTTCCGACGCCATCGTCGCAGCTACGGAGCGGGCGAAGGTCCTGCGTGAAGACGGGCACGAGCCCGTTTTCTATATCCCCTTCGAGGACATCTATTTCGATCTTTTCGAAAAGACCGACACCACCACCCGGTGCCCGCTTAAAGGCACCGCAACCTACTGGCGTGTCCACGCCGTCGGCAGTTCTTCCGACGATTTCATGTGGGCCTACGAAACGCCCGATGCGGCCGCTCTGGCTATTGCAGGTCACGGCGCTTTCGATCCGGAAAAAGCCCGTATCGATGTCGATCCTGCCGAGGACAAGCGACACACGCCACATATCGTCGAATAGGTTTCATCAGGCAGAGACGATCGCGGTAACGACAGGCGATGAGCATTTTCTACCAGGCGGCAAAGATTGCGGAGGAGGTTCACGCGTCGCAGCGTGATAAGACCGGGCGGCCCTACATCGAGCATTGCCGCCGTATCGTCGACGCCGTCGAGACAATCGATCAGAAGACTGTTGCCTACCTTCATGACGTTCTGGAGAAAGGCGAAGGCTGGACCCGCGCCAAGCTCGAAGAAGCAGGCTTCGGACCTACAATTACCGCGGCGGTCGATGCCATGTCGCGCAGGCCGGATGAGGATTATTTCGCCTTTGTCCGGCGGGCTGCGTCGAACCCAGTGGCGCTCCCCGTAAAACGCGCCGATCTGGAGGACAACATCTGGCAGTCGAGGCAGGTCGGAGCGTCGGCGGCCAAATATGAAGAGGGCCTTCGCATACTTGACCAAGAGTTCTCCCGACAATAGTGCGCGCCCGACGCTGGCATTGCATCTGCCGAGGCAGCCATCGCCTGCGAGAGCTTGCGGCGCACAGCACGTTTCGGCTCTCCTGGCCGTCAGTTTTTCCGCGCCGGCGTGCGCCTGAAGGTCGTCGTCTGGACCATGGAACGTGTGATCGGGTCAAAGCTCCTCCGGAAATGGATCGCAGCGTCTCGAAAAGGAGTAACGGCCCGGCTCGGAATCAGGAACTCCTCCGGCACCGGTGCGTTGACCAGCAAGCCGGGACGAGTTCCCGGCCTCCGCGGGTGGCGGGCAAGCCGCCGCCGGACCCGAACTTCTGCACAATGAAAGGTAAGGCCATGGGCTTCTTTTCGAAGGACATCAAGACACTCGACGATCTCTTCGTGCACACGCTGCGCGACATCTATTACGCCGAAAAGCAGATCGAGAAAGCGCTGCCGAAGATGATCGGCAAAGCAACCGATCCGCAATTGAAGGCCGGATTCGAAAAACACCTCGAGCAGACCAAAGGCCATATCGAGCGCGTCGAACAGGTGTTCGAATTGCATGGCGTCAAGGCCAAGGAGGTCAACTGCCCGGCGATAGACGGCATTCTGGAGGAAGCCGACGATGTGAGCGGCGACGTTGACGACAAGGAGGTCCTAGACGCGGCACTGATAGCCTCGGCGCAGGCGGTCGAACACTATGAGATGACCAGATATGGCACGCTCATCGCCTGGGCCAAGCAGCTTGGCCGCAGCGACTGCGCCAACGTGTTGGCCAAGAACCTGAAGGAAGAGCAGGCGACCGATCGCAAGCTCACCGAAATGGCGGAAAGCAAGATCAACATGCAGGCTGCCGAGTAGACCGTCCCAGGTCATGATGAGATCTGGTTGAAATCTCATCATGACCTAACCCTGTTGAAGCATGATTTTTCCAAAACCGGCACCAGTGCTGCGTTGAGTCGATCTCCATCGTTGTCCACGGAACTTTCATGACGGGCGAATCTGCCATCTCTCGCGATCTGCCGACGAGTGTAAAATCGTCTTTCGGCGTGGCGTTGAGCACGGCGCCGATGGAAGCAAAGGCTGCCGACACGTTGCCGGCCGATGCTGGCCGATGGCAATACGAACCCAAATGGGACGGGTTCCGCTGCCTGGCCTTTAAAGCCGGCGCGGCCGTGGAGTTGCGTGCAAAATCCGGCAAGCCGTTAGGGCGGTATTTCCCGGAAGTCGTCGCGATGTTGCATGAACTGAAAACAAAAGAGTTCGTGGTCGATGGTGAGATCGTCATCGAAATTGCAGGCGCTCTTTCTTTCGACGCCTTGCAGATGCGGCTGCATCCGGCGGAAAGCAGGATCCGGAAACTGTCGGTCGCGACGCCGGCAAAGCTGATCCTCTTTGACATGTTGGCGACCTCCGAGGGCGCCTTGATGCAGCAGCCGCTCTCGGTTCGGCGCGCTGCACTCGAACTGTTCGTAAAGTCGGCCGGGCGAAAGGATCTCGAACTGTCTCGGGCAACGCGTGATTTGGCGGCGGCAGGCAGATGGCTTGGCCAATCCGGACAAGGTTCGACCGACGGGGTCGTTGCCAAGCTTCTCGATGACGAATATCGACCCGGCGAGCGCGCCATGGTCAAAGTCAAGCGCCTGCGCACGGCCGATTGTGTCGTCGGAGGGTTCCGCTACCTGGCGAATTCGCGTGAAGTCGGCTCCCTGTTGCTTGGCCTGTACAATGACCAGGGGCAACTCGACCATGTCGGGTTCACTTCGACCATCGCCCGGGAGGACAGGGCCAAGCTTACGCGACAACTTGAAGCTTTGCGATCGGCTCCTGGCTTCACGGGAAAAGCGCCGGGCGGTCCCAGTCGGTGGAGCACGGAAAGAAGCGGACAATGGGAGCCATTGCGGCCCGAACTGGTGGCGGAGGTGCGGTTCGATCATGTCACCGGCGATCGTTTCCGTCATGGCACCAAATTTCTGCGATGGCGTCCTGACAAAAGCCCGAAGCAATGCACGTTCGAACAGATACTTGGAAAATGAGGCTTGGCGAAGCGTCGATAGTTCCACACCATCGAGACCAAATCCGTCAAGCATTCGGCGCAGCCAAATCCAGTCGCTTTTCACTGGCGATCTTGAACCCGGCGGCGAGATAAACGCCTTTGCAGGAGGATGCCGGACCAAACCGTTGTTCAGTCTGTCACCACGCCTCGCTTTGGCGGCTCACGGTTCTCGTCCGGATTAGGAACTGGCACTTCGTCGGGAAGAAGATCCGGCTCAGGCTCGCGTATGTCCGGGGTCCACGTCGGCGCATCCACTGGCGGCTCTTCGGTTGGCTCTGGTTTGGGGGGCACATCTATTCTCCGGGTTTCGCTTGGGCGTGGGGTTCTGCCCGCCACAGGTCGCGCGTCGCCGAGTCTGGAGGCGAAAGGGTCTTTTCACACCCCATGTATTTTTACCGATGGCCAGCGGTCCTGGGGCCCGATCAGAGTCCTGCGTTCCGGCTCCTTTGAGCGCAATGTCGGCATCCGCTGCCTCTGGCTCTTTGAGGACTGCCCTGTCGACGTTCTTGATCTCGGCCATAAGGCATCGTCCTTGGTGGCCAACGGGCAACCGCGAGAATTGTTCCGAGCTATTAAGGGCGGCTGGAGCTGCTGTGCGGACCTTCTGGCTGGGCAGTTATCAACTATGCTGTCTTGCGTTTCGGTGAGGCTCTCTTTGTGGATCTCGCCAGCCCTTCCTGTTTGAGGCTCTTCTTCAGCACCTCAGCGAGGTTGATGACATTCTCCTGTGGCCTTGGTGCGGGCTTCGGCAGCTTCTTGCCTTTGCGCTTTGCATCGATCATGGCGATCAGCGCGTCTTCATAGGTGTCTTCAAATTTCGAGGGATCGAAGGTCGTCACTTTTTTGTCAATAAGCATGCCGGCGATTTCGAGCAGATCGGGGTCGTATTTCTGCTTGGCCAATCCATCGAACACAGTGCTTTCCGAAACCATTTCGTTGTGGTTGCGAAGCTCGGTCATCACCATCCCCTTGCCATAGGGCTGAATCAGCACTTCGCGGCCGCGCTGGTAGAGCACCACGCAGGATCGAGCGGCCACGCCCTTGTTCTTCATGGCATCGCGGATCACTCCGTATGCTTCGATTGCGGCGCCGTCGGCCGGGATCAGATAGTAGGGCTTCTCGAGATAGCGCGTATCGATATCGTCAATCGATACGAATTCGCCGACTTCGAGCGTGTGCTTCGACGTCAGCTTCAACGCCTTTATGTCGTCAGGTTCGATCTGGAGAAATTCGTCCTTTGCGATCTCGAAACCCTTCACCTGATCCGCTGCATCCACCAGCTTTCCGGTCTCCTCGTCGGCGTAGACGCTCCTGACCGGCAGACCGTCCTTGCGGTTCAAAATCTTGAAATGGATCTTGGATGCTTCGCTGGTTGCGCCGACAATCTTCACGCCGCAAGTAACCGAACCAACCTTCAAGAAGCCCTTCCAGGCAGCACGTGGCGCGGCCATTTTGCGCTTATCCCGTTTCCAGCTAGGGCAACGCGTTTCCGTTCGAATTGTTCCTGCGGCGGGGGCTCGGTGCACCGTGAATGTCCGGTGGGGGGAAATCCTGTCGGTCTCGACAGCCGGGCCGGCGCCTGCATCCGCAGGAACCGAAAGCGCACCATGAACATTGTCAGACACAGGCAGGAGAGTGTCATGCAAGTCGTTCGGACCGAAGTGGTGAATGCCAGGGCGCCAGACGGGCAGTCGGTTCGCCGGGTGATATTTTGCGGCGAGGGCGGCGACTGCGTTACGGTGGACATGGCAAACGTCGGGATACAAGCTGAAGATGACGTGCTTGCCCGCGCAAAGGCAATCCTGGTCCAGACAGCGACCTTTGATCTCGCAGCCAATGAATATGACGCGAGCAGCAACGGCAATTTCGACCAGGTCGAGATAACCTCTGCAAGCGACGGCGCCGGCGACGTATATGTCTTTGAGTATCGCGATGGCGAAACCAGCCGACGCATACCGCCGTCGAGGATGGCGAGCCTTGAGGCGGCCCGGTCCGAAGCTATCCGCTGCGCAATCGATCTTCTCGCCGACCTGCAGCCTGGCACGGACGCTCTGTCCGGCTGGCTTGTGAGGGTATCCAACGAAAACGGTGAATTGCTTTACACTGTTGATGTGGCTGAGGCCGATGCAGCGCGGCAGGCAGGCCAGTAACCCAAACCCGACGGAATCCACCAGTGGCCGCCCAAGGATTGATTCACGGACCAATAGGCGACGATGGCCTGCATCTGTGCGTCGACATGCAGCGCCTGTTTGCGCCGGGTGGACCTTGGCCCGTGCCGTGGGCTGAAAAGGTGGTCCCGGCGATCGAAGAACTGGTCGCCAGACATGCCAGCCGTACCCTGTTCACGCGCTTCATTCCTGCCGCCCGCCCGGGCGAGGCGCCGGGAATGTGGGCAAACTACTATCGTCGGTGGGCGGAGGTAACCCTTTCCAACATCGATCCGCGCCTGATCGAGCTGATGCCTCAACTTGCACGATTTGTACCGCCGGCGACGGTGGTCGACAAACATGTCTATTCGCCCTGGACCGAGGGGCGGCTCGACGCGCTGCTGAGTGGCTCCGGCGTGCGTGCGCTCGTGATCACCGGTGGCGAAACCGACGTTTGCGTTCTCGCGACCGTGCTTGGCGCCATCGATCGTGGCTTCCGCGTCATTCTCGTCACCGATGCCATCTGCAGCTCTGCCGACCAGACCCATGACGCACTGATGGAAGTATACCATTCCCGCTTCAGTGAGCAGATTGAGGCGGCCAGCATGGCGGAGGTGTTGGAGTGTTGGCCACAACTCACTCGCTGACCTGGGGGGCTTCAAGAGAAAGGGCCGACAATCGTCATTCTGGTCGGGCGGACTGTTTCAGTTGGCGGACGGCACTACAGTGAACCGGAAAACGTATATGAACGGCACGATTGCCTGATCTGGTCGCTCGCGTAAATCAGTGTCTGGAAGCGTACAAAGCCTTGCAGAGCTATCGACAGCGCGGCCAACCGTCATAAAATGAACAGGATACAGCGCCGAAGACTCGATGCCGGCGTCTAGCAATCTTTGCGAGACATCCGGCGCCTCTGCCGTCGGCCTTCCGCAAAGAGGGTGATGTGCTGAAAACCGAAGTCATTGACCTTGAGACCTATAGCGCAGTCTACGCGGTGATCTCTGGCTATCGCGCTGACGACATTATCTCGACGGCGTTTGCGGTCGATGAAATCGGCGCAAGGTTTCCTGAGTGTCGCTGCGACGACGAGGAATTGGTCGGGCTTATGGTCCATGCCATGTCCGGCAAGAAAATTGCCGTGAGCTTCGACCACCGGGTGGAACCGGTCAGGCGGCGTGCTGCGCTGCCGATCGCTTCGGAGAGCAAAGGACTGCGATAATTGGACCACCATAGGTCCGTTGCGATTTTGGAAGACGAGGCGTTTATCGCGCTCGAACGAATAGCTACGTTGCTTGACGCCCGAAACATCCCCTTTGTCGTCCATTCGGCAAGCTACGCCAATTCGGGTTTTCACGATCCGATTTTCCTTCAAGGGACATGGGTCGCAAAGCCTGCCTCGCCTTCCGAGTTGCGCAACGCAATTCATGCCTCTCTGGCAATGGCAAACGGCGATGACGTGTCGTGGTCGGCTAAAGCCCGATAAATCCACAACCGCATCATAAAATCCGGCGTTCAAACGAAGGCGCAATCGTCGGCCTGGAATTCACGGCACGATGGAACAAAATGGAAAATGCCGCGTTTGGGGTCTCGCGGCGCGATCCACCATTGGCCGCGGGGGCAATTTTATCCGTATAAATCCATAGGGCTGGGAGTGGCGCTGTGACCGTGCAGGCATCCAAGAAGCAATTGGACCGTCGAAGCATCCTGAATTCTCTGAAAGCCTTCCGGCGCGGCGATTTCTCCGTCCGCATCGACAATGTTTATGAAGGCCTCGATTCCGAGATAGCTGAGACTTTCAATGAGATCGCTGATCTCAACGACCAAGTGACGCGCGAGTTCGAGCGCTTGAGCCGGGTCGTCGGCAAGGAAGGGCGGATAGGCGAGCGCGGCCGGGTTCGCAATGCCACCGGCAGTTGGGAATCCAGTGTCCGTTCAGTCAATGATCTCATAGAAGACATGGTTCAGCCAACGGCTGAGGTTGCGCGCGTTATCGGCGCCGTCGCCAAGGGCGACCTGTCGCAGACCATGATGGTCGAAATTGACGGCCGACCGCTGCGTGGCGAATTCCTGCGCATCGGCAAGATCGTCAACACCATGGTCGGCCAGTTGGCCTCCTTCGCCTCCGAGGTGACCCGCGTGGCGCGCGAGGTCGGTACGGAAGGCAAGCTCGGCGGCCAAGCCCGGGTCAAGGGCGTCGCCGGCACGTGGAAAGATCTGACCGACAACGTCAACGCGATGGCCACGAACCTGACCGGGCAAGTGCGCAACATCGCGGAGGTTACGACCGCGGTCGCGTCGGGCGACCTGTCGAAGAAGATCACAGTCGATGTCAAGGGCGAAATCCTCGAACTGAAGAACACCATCAACACGATGGTGGACCAGCTCAATTCCTTCGCTTCGGAAGTGACGCGCGTGGCGCGCGAGGTCGGCACTGAAGGCAAGCTGGGCGGCCAGGCGCGCGTTGAGGGTGTTGGTGGCACGTGGAAGGATCTGACCGACAATGTGAATTCCATGGCCGAGAACCTGACTGGCCAGGTGCGCAACATCGCCGAAGTGACGACCGCGGTGGCTTTGGGCGACCTGTCGAAGAAGATTACGGTCGACGTGAAGGGCGAGATTCTCGAGCTGAAATCCACGATAAACACAATGGTGGACCAGCTGAATTCATTCGCGGGCGAGGTCACGCGCGTGGCACGCGAGGTTGGCACCGAAGGCAAGCTTGGCGGCCAGGCGCAGGTGCGCGGCGTCGCCGGCACCTGGAAGGACCTCACCGACAACGTCAACTCGATGGCCGAGAACCTGACCGGTCAGGTGCGCAATATCGCCGAGGTGACGACGGCGGTCGCGTCGGGCGATCTGTCCAAGAAGATCACGGTCGCCGTGCAAGGCGAAATCCTGGAACTCAAGGACACCATCAACACGATGGTCGACCAACTGAACTCCTTTGCCTCGGAAGTGACGCGCGTGGCACGCGAGGTCGGCACCGAAGGCAAGCTGGGCGGCCAGGCAGAGGTGAGGGGCGTCGGCGGCACATGGAAGGATTTGACCGACAACGTCAATCTCATGGCCGCCAACCTGACTGGCCAGGTTCGAAACATCGCAGAAGTCACCACCGCCGTGGCGCGCGGCGACCTGTCGAAGAAGATCACCGTCGACGTCAAAGGCGAGATCCTGGAGCTCAAGGACACCGTCAACACGATGGTCGACCAACTGAACTCCTTCGCCTCTGAGGTCACGCGTGTGGCCCGCGAAGTGGGATCGGAAGGCAAGCTTGGTGGCCAGGCGCATGTCGAAGGCGTCGGTGGCACCTGGAAGGATCTGACCGACAACGTCAACGCCATGGCCGGCAATTTGACGGTGCAATTGCGCGACGTGTCCAAGGTGGCAACGGCCATTGCGACCGGCGACTTGACCCAGAAGATCACCGTCGACGCGCTGGGCGAGATCTTGCAGATCAAGGACGTCATCAACACGATGGTCGACCAGCTCAATTCCTTCGCTTCGGAAGTGACACGTGTGGCGCGCGAGGTCGGCTCCGATGGCAAGCTCGGCGGCCAGGCCCAGGTGCGCGGCATCGGCGGCACGTGGAAGGATCTGACCGAAAACGTCAACGCCATGGCGGCCAACCTGACCGGCCAGGTGCGCAACATCGCCGAGGTGACCACCGCCGTGGCGCTCGGGGACCTTTCGAAGAAGATCACCGTCGATGTCCGCGGCGAGATCCTGGAGCTGAAGGACACCATCAACACAATGGTGGACCAGCTTAATTCCTTCGCTTCGGAAGTCACGCGCGTGGCACGCGAGGTCGGCACGGAAGGCAAGTTGGGAGGCCAGGCGCAGGTGCGCGGCGTTGCGGGCACGTGGAAGGATCTCACAGACAATGTGAACTCGATGGCCGAGAATCTGACCGGCCAGGTGCGCAACATCGCCGAAGTCACGACCGCCGTGGCGCGCGGCGACCTGTCGAAGAAGATCACCGTCGATGTGAAGGGCGAAATCCTGGAGCTCAAGTCGACCATCAACACCATGGTGGACCAGTTGAACTCCTTCGCCGGCGAGGTCACCCGAGTCGCGCGTGAGGTTGGCACCGAGGGCAAGCTTGGTGGCCAGGCGCGCGTCGAAGGTGTTGCCGGGACCTGGAAGGACCTGACCGACAACGTCAACCTGATGGCGACGAACTTGACCAATCAGGTGCGCGGCATCGCCGATGTCGTGACGGCGGTCGCGCAAGGCAATCTCAGGCGCAAACTGACGGTCGACGCGAAGGGAGAGATCGCCCTGCTGGCCGACACCATCAACGGCATGATCGAGACGCTTGCCACCTTTGCCGACCAGGTGACCAACGTCGCCCGTGAGGTGGGCATCGAGGGCAAGCTCGGTGGTCAGGCGCGTGTGCCAGGTGCCGCCGGCCTCTGGCGCGACCTCACCGACAATGTCAATCAACTCGCTGCCAATCTGACCACCCAGGTGCGTGCCATCGCCGAGGTTTCGACGGCGGTGACCAAGGGCGATCTTACCCGTTCGATCAGCGTCGAAGCCTCCGGCGAGGTCGCCGCGCTGAAAGACAACATCAACGAAATGATCCGCAATCTGAAGGATCAGACGCTGAAGAATGCCGAGCAGGACTGGTTGAAGACCAATCTCGCCCGGTTTTCGCGCATGCTGCAAGGCGAGCGCGACCTTGCCACCGTCTCGCGGCTCATCATGTCCGAACTCGCTCCTCTGGTGAACGCCCAGTATGGGGTGTTCTACGTCACCAATCGCGACGAGGAGGAATCCTATCTTGAGCTGGCGGCTTCCTATGGCGCCGAGAGCAAAGCTGCCATCAAGCAGCGGCTTGATCTGCGAGAGGGCCTGGTTGGGCAAAGTGCCGCCGACAAGCGCGCCATCATGCTGGACAATGTGCCGCCAGAATTCCTTCGGGTCACATCGGGTCTTGGCAGCGCCTCGCCAGCCAATGTCATCATCCTGCCTGCCCTGTTCGAGGATGAAGTCAAAGCCGTCATCGAGCTCGCCTCGTTCGGCGAGTTTCGTGACACACACCAGTCGTTCCTCAACCAGCTCATGGAATCCGTCGGCATCGTTCTCAACACCATCGCTGCGACGATGCGCACGGAGGGCCTGCTCAAGCAGTCGCAACTGCTGACGTCGGAATTGCAAGCGCGTCAAACCGAGCTGACAAAAAAGCAGGAAGAGCTGCATGCGACGAACGAGGAGCTGCAGGAAAAGGCGCAGCTGCTCGAGAACGAAAAGAAGCAGGTCGAAAACAAGAATCTCGAAATCGAGATGGCGCGACGCGCGCTGGAGGAAAAAGCCGAGCAACTGGCGCTCACGTCGAAATACAAATCCGAATTCCTGGCCAATATGAGCCACGAACTGCGCACGCCGCTCAATTCGCTGCTCATTTTGTCAAACCTGCTGGCGACCAATCAGCACGGCAACCTCAACGAAAAACAGGTAGAGTTCGCCCGCACCATCAATTCGGCAGGAACCGATCTTCTCAGCCTCATCAACGATATCCTCGATCTGTCGAAGATCGAGTCGGGCACTGTTTCCATCGACATCAACGATATGCCGGTGACGCATCTTCGCCAGCATATGGAACGAACTTTTCGTCAGCTGGCAGCCGACAAGGGACTTGGCTTCACCATCAAGGTCGATCCGGCGCTTCCCGACACGGTCCGCACAGATGAGAAACGCTTGCAGCAGATTGTCCTCAACCTGCTTTCCAACGCATTCAAATTCACCTCGGAAGGCGAGGTCAGCCTGAACTTCCGGGTTGAAAAGGCCGGCCGCCGCAATGGCGCGACGCAGCCGGTGAAGGCTCTCGCGATCGCCGTCACCGACACCGGCATTGGCATTCCAGAAGACAAACAGAAGCTGATTTTCGAGGCCTTCCAGCAGGCCGACGGCACCACCAGCCGCAAGTATGGCGGCACCGGCCTTGGGCTCTCGATCAGCCGCGAGATCGCTCGCTTGCTTGGCGGCGAATTGCGGGTCGAAAGCACGCCGGGTAAGGGGTCGACATTTACCCTCATCATCCCGTTCGACGGCCCCCGCGTGACGACAGTACAGTCGACCTTGGCTCCGGCGGCGGAGGCAGTTGCTGCGACAGCTCTGCTCAGCAGTCCGCCCTCGGCAGAGCTGATCGACGACCGCGATTCAATCCTACCCACCGATCGGATCGTGTTGATCGTCGAAGACGATCCGACCTTTGGCGGGTTGCTGCTTGGCCTCGCCCGGTCGGCCGGGCTGAAAGGCGTTCTGTCGACTGCAGGTTCCGGCACGCTGGCATTGGCCCGCAAGCTCGTTCCCGACGCAATCACACTTGATCTCGGACTTTCGGATATCGATGGCTGGGTGCTTTTCGATCTGCTGCGGCATGACCAGAAGACGAGGGGAATTCCCATCCATGTCATCTCGGGTGCCGAAGACATCGACAGTCTCGCACGCAAGGGGGCGTCCAGCATTTCCACCAAGCCCGTTTCCTCGGACGAGCTGATGAAGGTGTTTCAGGATATCCACTCGAAGAAGCTCCGCGTTCAGCGCCGCGTTCTGGTCGTGGACCCTGACCCGGAGCGGCGTCTGGCGCTGGTCGAGGCAATCCGCGACGGCGTAACGTCGGTCACCGCGATCGGTCGTGTTGCGGCAAATGCAGAAGACGTTGGCCTCGCCTCCTATGATGCCGTCGTGCTCGGCTTTGGACGCTCCGCCAAGGACAACGCAAAGGCGCTGGACGAGATCACCGGCCAATTCGGCGAAGCCTTGCCGCAGCTGCTGTTCTTTACGCCTCACCCGGACGCGCTTGAACAGGTACTGGCATTGAACCCGGCCTTGGCGGAAGCACCGCGGGCGGAGAACTTCGCTCAATTGGCGCTGCATATTTCGGCAACGCTGCCGGGAGAAGGTCGTCAAGAGGCCTGGGCAGGAACTGAACATAACGGCAAGTCCGATCTCGCCGGGGCGAAAGTTCTCATCGTCGACGACGACATTCGCAACATCTATTCGCTCACCAGTGTTCTGGAGACCTATGACATACAGGTTCTGCATGCCGAGCGGGGCCGTGATGGCATCGCGCTTCTTGAACAGGCGCCCGATGTCGACGTGGCATTGATCGATATCATGATGCCGGAGATGGACGGCTACGAGACGATGCGGCGGATTCGCGGCACACCGGCGATTGCTCATATCCCGCTGATTTCCGTCACCGCAAAGGCGATGAAGGGGGATCGGCAAAAATGTCTGGATGCCGGGGCTTCCGACTACATCGCCAAACCCGTCGACCTGGATCTCCTGCTGGCGCTGCTTCGTGTCTGGATCGGGCGTGCCCGATCCCGTGTCGAGAGCCCGGAAAAAATTCTCCTGGCAGCGAACTGACGGCCGTTCGATGCAAAAGCTGGCAAGAAACAGGGTAAGGAAACTTGAGGTGGCAGCTCTTGCCGAAGGGCCGGCAAGAGCCCGCATCCTGGCGGTGGACGACGATGAGCGCAATCTGCTGGCGATCAGCGAAGTGCTCGCGACTGTCGGAGAGGTCATCTGCGCCCAATCGGGCGAAGAGGCTCTGCGCTTTCTGCTGAAAGAGGAGTTCGCCGTCATTCTCCTGGATGTCCTCATGCCAGGGTTGGACGGGTATGAAACGGCCGCACTTATCCGCCAGCGCGAGCAATCCAAGCGCACCCCAATCATCTTCTTGACCGCCATCAACAAGGAGGATGCGCATATGCTGCGCGGCTATGATGCCGGCGCGGTCGACTATGTGTTCAAGCCATTCGATCCGATCATGCTGCGTTCGAAAGTCGCGGTTTTCGTCGAACTCCACGAGAAGACGCTCGAGATCCAGCGCAAGGCGGAGGTCGAGCAGGGACTATTGGCGCAGGCGTTGCAGGCGCACAAGGACAAGCTTCAGGCCGAACGCGCGCTGCGCAGCGCCGAGCAACGGCAGGATGCCATCCTGAATTCGTTGCCGGTCTGCTTTCATGCTCGGGCAGCCGAGCCACCCTTCGCGGCGCGCTTTGTTACCGAGGGCGTCGAGCGCTTGACCGGCTTTGCGCCTCAATACCTGACATCGGATCCGGAGTTCGGTCTCAGCCGCGTTCATCCCGACGATCTGCCGCGATTGAAGGAAGCGCTGCTGGCGGCAAAAACCACCGGCTCCTATACGTGCGAGTTCCGCTGGCAATGCGCCAATGGCGAGTATCGCATTTTTCTCGACCAGGGCGTGATGTCGGACGGCTCAGATGGCCGTGAACCGGAAATCATCGGCACATTGCTTGACATCACCGAGCGGCGCGGTCTTGAGGACCAGCTGCTTCAATCCCAGCGCATCGACGCTATCGGCAAGCTAACCGGCGGCCTGGCGCATGATTTCAACAACCTGCTCGCCGCAATTCTCAGTGGGTTAGGGCTGCTTGAACGCCGGGCTACGTTGGATGATCAGGCGCAACAGGTACTCGACCTGACGCGGCGTTCTGCAAAACAAGGCGCTGACCTTGTCGCGCGAATGCTGGCATTCTCGCGGCGCCAGACCCTGAAGCCGGAAGCGGTGCGCCTTGCTGCGCTGGGCGACACGATGAACGGATTGGTGGCGCCCGTGCTGGGGGGGTTGATCCGTTTCGACTGGCAGATCGATGACACGATCTGGCCGGTGCATGTCGATGCAGGCCAACTTGAATTGGCCTTGATGAATCTGGTTTTCAACGCGCGTGACGCCATGCCCTCTGGCGGGACAATAACCGTGCATGCGCAGAATCGATCGATCGGGACGCCAACAGAGGATATTCCGCCGGGCGACTATGTCATGATCGCCGTCAAGGACACCGGATCCGGCATACCCCCCGATCTTGTCGCCAAGGTCGTCGAACCGTTCTTCACCACCAAGCCGGTCGGTAAGGGAACGGGCCTCGGCCTCAGCACGGTCTACGGCTTCATGAAGCAGTCAGGTGGGACACTTCGCATAGAAAGCGTCGTCAACCGCGGAACTACCATGCAACTCTGGCTGCCACGATCGACCGAACAGCCGGTCGATCCTGTGGTGGAACCCGACATTGAACGAGCGTTCGCCGATGCCGGGATGGAGCACCCATCAATCCTCCTGATCGACGACAGCCATGTTTTGCGGCAATTGACCGCCGAGTCCCTTCGCCAACGTGGTTTCGAGGTGACCTGCGCGGGAGGAGGGGCGGAGGCGCTGGCCATGATGGAGCGCACTCCCAACCAGTTCGACGTCATTATCACCGACTTCGCCATGCCACTCGTATCCGGCGTCGACGTGATCCGCTTCGCGCGCAATTTGCGCTCGGACTGGCCAGCGGTCATGATCACGGGCTATGCCGATGCCCGGGAGATTGCCGATCGGCCGGCCGACGTGCCCTTGCTCGGCAAGCCCTTCCGCGACGAGGATCTGTTCGAAGCGATTTTCCTCGCGATAGAGAATGCGGCCCCCCAAAGGATCAAAACCGGCTAGCGCTTAGGGGTTGTCAACGGTCTGGCCACGTCGCAAAGGGCCGCATTCCTGATCGGCAATCTTGGTCATTCGCAACAGGCGGCGCTACCAGCGTTCCTCGGTGTCGCGGTCCGGTAGGTCTATTCCGCAGCACACCCAACCAAGGCGCTGCGCTGAACCATAGTTGTACCGAGGCTCCAGATGAGCCGGATCATCGAAGGTACCGACGTGCAGCGCGATCTCGGTTGGCGACGCGTCGTAGCAAAGGCTGAGCGGCGACCCGCATTCTGGGCAGAAGCCTCTTTGCGCGATCGGCGAAGACCTTCGATATGTTGGCGTTCCGGAATTCCAGGTCAGGCTTTGGCAGGGCATCCAGGCAAGAACTGCAAACGCGCTGCCGGTCGCTCGTCTGCACATATCGCAGTGGCAGTAGTGAACCCTCGGTTCGATCCCAGCGCTGAATCGGATCCTGCCACAGAGACATCCGCCCTTGATGGCCAAGGAGCCGGGTAGGCGCTTGCCAACCTCACGCATTAAGATCGATCAAGGCGGCGCCGAACGCTCCGATCGCAGTCAAAGAGGCACTGCCGAGGTTTTGGTCGGTTGCGAAGGGTCAGCGCGCCGACGCCTTCGTCGCCGAGGTCGAGCACGACGACGAAAATTCTTTGCCCGCTGACCTGATTAGCGAGCTTGGGTTTCATGGCGTTCCGAACCTGTTGCGGGGCAGTTAATGGGCATGGTGCTCGGCATTCCGCTTGCGGGTTGCCGCTGCCTTCTTTGCCGATTCCGATCGGCTTGCGGCTGACCGTGAAGCCGATGCCTTGCCGCCGCTTTTCCCACCCTTGTGGGCCGCGGGGTGTCCGGTGTGTTTACCACGACCCGAGCCGCCTTCTTTCTTGCCGCCGCCATCGTCCTTGTTGACGGTCGCCCATGCCCGGCGCTCGGATTCCTTCTCGGAAACACCGCGCTTCTCATAGCCTGCGGCAATGTGGTCGGCCTTGCGTTCCTGTTTGTCGCTGTATTTCGATTTGTCGCCTCGTGGCATGGTCGTTCTCCTGGCTCAATGATGTTTGAACGGGATGCCGGCGGGAGAGTTCCAAGCGGAGATTCAGAAAACTGAAAACGCGGGCGAGGATTTCGACCAACGCGGAGCGCTATTGCTCCGGAGCCGTGGCGGGTGCCGTGTAGCGGCGGCGCACGGCACCGATCACGCGTTTCTTGAAGCGACCGAGCACGGCAAGCGTCTCCCTGGAGACGACGTCGTCGCGTGCCGTCTACTCGGTAGCCCAATGCAATGAAATACGTTCCGCGACCTCAGTAGCCACCGACCACCGGCAGGATCTCTCCCGTGATGTAACTCGAGCAATGCGACGAGGCGAGGAACACGTAAGCCGGGGCAAGTTCTTCCGGTTGCGCTGGCCGTTTCATCGGCGTATCCGCGCCGAATTTCGAGACGTCGTCGGCTTCCTTGTCCGAAGGGTTGAGCGGCGTCCACACCGGACCTGGCGCGACCGCGTTTACCCGGATGCCCTTGCCGATCAGATTGCCCGAAAGCGCTCGCGTGAAGGCATGAATGCCGCCCTTGGTCATCGAATAGTCAACCAGTTGCTTGGAACCGTCGATGCCGGTCACCGAACCGGTATTGATGATCGCGGAGCCCGGCTCCATGTGCGGCACGCTCTCCTGCGCCATATGAAAATAGCCGTAAAGATTGGTCTTCAGCGTCGTGTCGAAATGTTCCTCGGTCAGGTCGTTGAAGTCACTGGAATGGATTTGGAAAGCGGCGTTGTTGACCAGCACGTCGATCCTGCCGAATTTTTCGACCGTCAGCGCCACGGCGTTGCGGCAATGCTCGCGTTCACTGACATCGGCTTTTATCAGTATGCAACGCCGGCCTTCCTTTTCGACGGCGTTTTTGGTCGCTTCGGCGTCCCTGTCTTCACTCAAGTATACGATCGCAATGTCGGCGCCCTCGCGGGCGAACAAGACTGCCACCGAACGGCCGATGCCGGAATCACCACCCGTGATAAGCGCTACCTTGTCGTCGAGTTTTTTCGATCCGAGGTAGTAAGGCGCATCGTAGAGCGGAGCGGGCTCGATCGCCCATTCATGCCCCGGTTTGGGTTGATGCTGCTCGGGAAAAGGTGGCTCGGGATATTTGCGGGCGCCGGCTTGCATCGCTTGTTGCATTTTGCCATTGCTCTTCGTCTCGTCTTTGGCGTCGATACCACGCTGGATATGGCGTTGCTTGGCGGCTTCAGCTGAAGTCTGCGACTTAGTCTGCATGGGTTTCTCCTGTGCTCGGAGAACGAACAACGCATACCGGGCAAAAAAGTTTGCGCAAATATCTCGATCCCGAAGGGGCTCGCCATTGCGAACAGCCCGCGAAGAGCGTGGAGCATTGGTCGTCAATGAGATCGGAATTGCCATGCCGGTGGCGTTCAGACAAACACCACATTCATTACCCGCTCAAAGCACGCTCTTTTCAGAACCATAGGGTTTGGCAATGCGGACCATGCCTTTCGTCCGAAGGCGCTGGTATAAATAGAAAATCGTCATCAAGCCGATTGCTGTTCCGGCACCAAGACACAGCGCGAGCAATAGTTCTGCACCGACACGAAACGCAAGCAGAGTAACGCCGGCCGCAGCGACGATGGCATTTATGAATGCGATCATAGTCGCTGCAGTGGTCAGGTACGCCAGGAGAGGCCCAGTACGAAGAGAAGGTTCGGCGTCATTTTCGGGCCAGCGACCGAATTCCTTGGAAAACTGGAAGGCAGCCTCGTCGCCCAAAGTTCGATAGTAGGCTCTGATCCGGGCAATGCCGATATGGGCCTGCATGTTCTCAGCGGCGATGTCGACCAACCTCAAGACGGTAAAGGCACCCAGTAAAAAGACCGATGGCAGCACAACCGCGACAAACGGCAGGAAGAACTCGGAGGACTGCGTAACAAAGCCCGTTGCCACCAGAGCGCTCGACAGAGCCATAATGTAGATGGTCGTCCGCGACGCCATTTCACTTATGGACGTGCTGATCGCTGTCTGCTGCACGAAATGCTCTGTCGTCAGGGCCGCGAGAAACCAAGCATCGGGTGTCGGCGTGTCAGCCATGGAGTATGCTCCTGTCGGGTCGACCTGAGTTTTTCTTCGATATAGCGCTTGCGAGGCTGGCCGCCACTGGATGCTCCCGACGTCTGACCCATGCCGGTTTTATTGTGCCATATCCAGCGAGCCCGCATCACCGATCAGAAAGGGCCGATCATGTGGTCAGCAGACGCTGGCCATATCGCAGGCGAAATGTCTGCCGCGGTCAATCTGTATGGCCTCCTGTTGGGGATCCGGGTCGAAGCGCATTCGCGGCGCGGTTGCAGTTGGGAGCGGTTCCGCGGCGGCGCTGATGCGAGTTCGCGCATTCGTGGCAGCGGCCTCGAAACAAATTCGGTCTCTAGGCCGGCAACGCAAATTCACCGGCAAGTTCAATGGTGCGGGCTTGCGGGCCGACTTTTCGGTGGCGAAGCCCATGACCAGGTCCACCAGACTCATAAATCGGCAGCCCGGATCCTGCCTACTGCGGTATCTCCAGGCCCTGCCGCAATCCTGTCGCGACGACTGAGACCCTGAATTTTCCGGCGAGTGCCCGGTCGAATATGGCGCCGACGATGATGTCGGCGTCGGCGTCGACCTCCTCGCGGATGCGGGTGGCGGCCTCATCGACTTCGAACAGCGTCATGTCCATGCCGCCCGAGATCGAGACCAGGACGCCCTTGGCGCCGATCATCGAGGCTTCGTCGAGAAGCGGGTTTGCTATCGCCGCTTCGGCGGCCTTCCTGGCGCGGTCCTCGCCCGTGGCTTCCCCGGTACCCATCATTGCGCGACCCATGTCGCGCATCACCGACTTCACGTCGGCGAAGTCGAGATTGATCAGCCCCTCCTTGACGATGAGATCGGTTATGCAGCCGACGCCGGAATAAAGGACGCGATCAGCCATGGCGAAGGCGTCCGCGAAAGTCGTCTTTGCGTCGGCGATCCTGAAGAGGTTCTGGTTCGGAATAACGATCACGGTATCGGCGCATTCGCGAAGCTGCTCGATGCCCTCTTCGGCGGCTTGCATGCGGCGCTTCCCTTCGAAGGTGAACGGCTTGGTGACGACGGCCACGGTCAGGATGCCGGCTGCCCGTGCAGCGTTCGCTATGACGGGCGCGGCACCGGTTCCAGTTCCGCCTCCCATGCCGGCGGTCACGAAGCACATATGGGTTCCCGCAAGGTGGTCCCTGATCTCGTCGATCGATTCCTCGGCTGCCGCGCGGCCGACCGCGGGCAGCGACCCGGCGCCCAGGCCTTCCGTGACATGGGCACCCAGCTGGATCAGCCGCGATGCTTTCGACATGGTCAGTGCCTGGGCATCGGTGTTGGCGACGATGAACTCCGCACCCTGCAGATTTTCGGCAATCATGTTGTTGACCGCGTTGCCGCCGCCACCGCCGACACCGATGACGGTTATCTTCGGCCGCATTTCCGAGATGACGGGCCTTGCCGCGGTGCTCATCGTCTTGTCTCCTTGGAATTGATCGATAAAAAAGTTCCCGGAACGCGCCGCTTGAACACGCCAGGTGCAAGAATCAGGTTCTATCGCCTTGGCACAGGGAATCAGAGGGTGAACTTTGCGGCAAGACAAGATGTGGGACTTGTACCATATACGCCTGAACGAGCCGACCTTTTGGACGAGTCTCCAGCCAATTTCCGGAATTGGCCCGGCTTCTGGCCAGCGAAAATCCACAATCCGGGATCCAACCCCTTCAAGCTTCACGCGCCCGCCTCACGCGCCAGAACCTTGAGAATCTGGCGGCCGATCGACGCCTGACGCTTAGCGGATCGGCATCTTGCCGCGAAACAACGGCTGATGGGCCCGCATCAGAGCGGCAATCCGGTCGGCAATCTTTCGTACCGGCGGGGAGTGGCGTTCCTCATGGTGGGTGACGATCCACTGGTCGGTTTCGAGTTCTGGGATAGGATGAGCGACGCGAACCAGCCGCGGATCGCTGTCACCGACGAAGCACGGAAACACGGAAAGGCCGGCGCCCGCGGCCACAAGTTCTCGCACCGAATGGGTGTTGTTGCCGCGCACGGCGATGCGATCGCCGTGATGGGCTTGCAGCCAGCGCGCCGAGGCAATGTTTGCCCCTTCGCCGGTGACGCCGACGAACAAGCCGGCGGCGATGCCGTTGATCAGGTGGCGTCCGGAATAGATGGCATACGCGACCTTGCCGCTCTGACGGCCGGCCAGCCACTGTTCGGTCGGGCGCTCGCTGCGGATGCCGATATCGGCGGCGCGGCGACCGATGTCGACCCGGTCGGTGGTGGTGACGAGTTCCACCCTGATGCCGTCATCGACGGTCCAGATTTCGCCGATATGGGTGGAAACGAAGGCCGAGGTCCATGGCCCGGCCGAGACGCGGACAATGCGGTCGGGCAGGTTTCCCTCGCGCCAGCGGGTTAGCGACTGCATTGCTGCTTCGACGTCTTCGGCGCGCCGCAGCAGTTCTTCACCGACCGGGGTTAGTCGGTAGCCGGTCTGCTGACGTACGAACAGCGCTTCGCCGATCTGCTTTTCGAGCGCGGTGACGCGTCGTCCGAGTGTGGCTGCGCTGAGGCGCGTGGTTGCCGTCGCCGCGCTCAGGCCACCCAGCCGCGCAACGTCGAGAAACAACCTCAGATCGTCCCAGCCGATATCCATTTTGCAGAAATGAAAAACTCCTTGCGACCGTGGCTGTAGCGCGAAGCGGACATCATGCGCAAGTATGCAGCCGTTGGAGGCGCTGGAAATTCCTGCCCTGGTGGGACAATGACAGGCACCTCGGTTGGCCAGGAAGTCAGTCCAATCCTTTGATCGTGCATACGCTTTGCGCGATTGCTTTGCGTTTTCGACCAACTCAAGAGCGTGAGGTATTTCGCTCTCAAGGAGACGATCATGTTGCATGAACTTCGACACCGTTTCGCCCGCTGGCTTGCCTATCGCCAGACGCTTGCGAGCTTGAGGCGGCTTCCAGACAGCATATTGGCGGATGCGGGCCTTTCTCGCGAAGAGCTCCGCGAGCGTGCCCGCGACGCCAGCCTGCGTCGCTGAGAGTGGAGGCGGGCATGCAGAGAATGGAGCCGGCGGCGAGAAGCAATGAGGCGTCGTCTCCTCACTGCTGAGCTGCGGCTGAATGCGCCAATACGGTTGCCACGCTTGATGCCGCCGCAGTTTCGCTCCACATCGTGAGGGATGAAGACCGAGAAATCCGAGCGGCGTCGGACCATGCTGTGGGCCTTGCCCGCATCGCTGGTCCTGCATGCGCTCATCACCGCGTTCCTGGTCTATGGCCTGCCCGTTCCTGCCCAGCAGCCGCAGGAGGAGGAACCGGTCAATGTCGCACTCGTCCCGCCACCCGAACCGCCGAAGCCTGAGCCCCCGCCGCCTCCAAAGCCTGAAGCGCAAAAGCAACCGGAACCGAAAGTAGAAAAGCCTGTAGCGGAAAAGCCGCCGGCGCTCGAGGTGCTGAAACCTGTATTCCAGTTCGGCGACAAGGATACCGGCCCCAGGAAATCCCTGGATGGAGCCAGCGCGCAGGATAATTCGCCGACACCGGTCAAGGACAAGGATACGAAGCCGCCAGGTGAGCCGAAGGACGTCGAGAGCAAACCCGCCGCGTCGCCAGACTCCGGGGAGCCGGCGGGTACGACCAAGACCGAGGAGAAGCCGGCAACCGCAGCCTCCGAGCCGACCCAGGAGAAGCAGGCAACCGAGGACGCGAGCAAGCAGGGAGCAGACAAACAAGAGCCGCAAGATGCTGACAAGCAGGCAGCCGCGACGCCGTTGGCCACCCCCGGCGATGATGGTGAGATCGAGCTTCCTGCATCGGCCCAGGCGCCGAAGGCCAGGCCCGAAAACGCGCCGAAGCGCAGCCCTGCAAAGGTCTCGAAGCCTGGAGGCGGAGGCGCCAGGAAGCCTAGCTCCACGGAGGTGGCCTCAGCCGGGGCTTACTCGGGCCTTCCGGGCGTCCGCGAGCTCTTCTCGCACGGCGCTACCGGCAATGCATTCGGCACCACCGCGACCGACGGCATGTCTCGCGGTGAGCGCGTTGCCACACTTTGCGCCAACGTGTTGGCCGAGGAGCTGAAGGGCGCCGAGTTTTCTCCCGAGTGGCTACCAATGAGACCGCTGAAGTCGGGCAATATTGTTATAGATCCGGATGCGGCCTTTCGCGCAACGATCGGATGGTACCATGTGAGCTTCCGGTGTGAGGTCGACACCGACGCGACGCGAGTGTTGTCCTTCGACTCTCGTGTCGGGTCTGCCGCCTCGCCAGCCGAAAGCGCTCAGCTTGAACAGGAACTTCGCCGGCAGAATTCGGGGGGATAGCCTGCGCGTTATCATGCCCACGCGCTGGGCGACTGGTTTATGTAGCACCAAGGCGCTGTGATTGGGTGCCGCGTGGTTGCATCTCAATCCGCCGGACGATTGGCTTTGCGCCACTCCTCATATTCGCCGCGGGCATCGTCATGCAGCGGATAGTAGCGCTGCAGCGGTGCGCCCTTCATCAGCTTCTCTCGCGAGAACTCTTCCCAATCGTGATGCTTCCGGGATTCTTCGATCACCTTTGCGGCCATTGCGACGGGAAGCACAACCGCCCCGTCGTCGTCCGCCACTATGATGTCGCCGGGGATCACCGTGACACCGCCGCAGGCGATCGGAACGTTGACGGCGTTCGGATAGATGCTGGTTTGCACATGGTAGTTGGGCGTCCAGCCGCGCAGCCATAGCGGCAGATCGAGCTTTTCCACATTCGGCCGGTCGCGCATGCATCCATCAATGACGATGCCCGCGCCGCCTCTGCCCTTGAAATAGGTCGACATCATATCGCCGAAGACGCCCGAGCTCATGTCACCGCGCGCGTCGACGACGACCACATCGCCTTCCTGCGCGTGATAGAGCACGTGCCGGTGCAGTTGCGTTTCCGGGTCGGCGTATTCTCCCTCGCTGAAGAGGTCCGGCCGCTGCGGCAGGAACTGCAGCGTCAGCGCCGGCCCGACGATCGACTTCCCATGGTTCTGCGCCACCGGACCGACCATGTGCGGATTGCGGAAACCCATGTGGCCCAGCGTGCCGGCAACCGTCGCGGCGCCGATTTCCCTCAGGGCGTCAATGAGGTCTTTGGACGGTCGCGTGATGTCAGGGATATGCGTCATTGTGGACTCCGGTTGAGATGGAACTACCAGTTCGTAACAGACCCGTCCCGGCGCCTGAGGTGAGGCGCTTCCCAGAAACGAAAAGCCTCCGCCCGGACCGCCGCTTCGTTGACCTCGACGCCGAGCCCCGGCAGGTCGCTGACCGGATAGTCGGGACCGTCGAGCCGTGGCTGCACGGGGAAGAAGTCGGAATTGTCGAAGCCCAGCTTCGTCTCGGGTTCCCTGGTCTCGAGCCACGCGAAGTTGGGTACCGCGGCGGCGAGATGCAGGGTCGCGGCCGTGCACACCGGACCAAGCGGATTGTGCGGCATCAGGTCGACATAATGCGCCTCGCTCCAGCCGGCGACTTTCATCGCCTCGGTGAGCCCGCCGACATTGCAGACATCGAGACGGTTGAACTGATGGATGCCGCGCTCGATGTAGGGCAGGAACTGCCACTTGCTGGCAAATTCCTCGCCGATGGCAAACGGGATGTCGGTCATCCTGCGCAGGGATTCGTAGGCTTCAGGTGTCTCGTCTCGTATCGGCTCCTCGAGAAAATCAAGCACGCCGCGGCCGAGCTTGTTGCAGAAGCTCGCCGCCTCTGCCACCGACAGCCGATGATGATAGTCGATGCCGAGGACGAGGTCGTCGCCCAGCGCCTCGCGCGCCTTGTTCAGCATGCTCGCGGTAGCGCCGATCGACTCGCGGGGTTCGAAGATGTCCCTGCTGCTTTGCCCTATGGGGAAGAAGCGGATCGCCTGCCACCCCCGTGCGCGCAGCTCCCGGGCTCGTTCGATGGCGAGGTCGCCCTCGGCCTCGTCTCCGGTCGAGGCGAAGGTGGGGATGCGGTCGCGCTGCTTGCCGCCCAGCAGTTCGTAGACCGGCACCCCCAGCGCCTTGCCCTTGATGTCGTGAAGGGCGATGTCGATGGCGGAGATAGCCGCCTGCAGAACGCGCCCGCCTTCGAAGTACTGGCTGCGATATGCCTCCTGCCAGATCCGCCCGATCTGCATCGGGTCACGGCCGATGAGAAACTCGCGAAAATGCTCGACCGCGCCGGCAACGGCCTTCTCGCGCCCGCTCAAGCCGCTCTCGCCCCAGCCGAAGACGCCCTGGTCGGTCTCGATCTTGACGAGCATCTGATTACGCGTTCCAACCCATACAGGATAGGGTTTGATCGCGGTGATCTTAAGCTTTTCAGTCATCCCCAACGTTCCCAATGAACCCCGTCTTGTCTCAGCCGGCCTTGAGGGCCAGTTCAGTTTCGCCATCGAACAGATGCAGCCGCTCCTGGTCGAACTCGAGCCAGATCTGCTCGTCAGGTGCGACGGCGATGTTGGGGGACACGCTGATGTTGACGATGGCGCCTGACAGCAACGCCTGCACGAAGGTGACGTCTCCGGTCGGCTCCACTGTATAGGCCCTGGCCGGGACGCTGCCTGGCACCGCGCTCTTGTGGAGCCTGATGGTCGAGTGACGTGCGCCGAGCACGACTTTCCTCGACGTTGCCCCCGCAACTTTCCGGGCGTTGAGCGGCGAGAGCTCAAGGCTCCAGCCCTCCGCGCCGGTCAACGCAGTGTTGCCGTTTGCTGTCGATGCCTCCAGTGGAACAAGGCTCATCGCCGGGCTGCCGATGAAGCTGGCGACGAACATGTTCACCGGATGGGCAAAGACCTGCGCCGGAGAATCGTATTGCAACAGGTAGCCGCCGTTCATCACCGCCATCTTGTCGGCCATGGTCACGGCTTCGAGCTGGTCGTGCGTGACATAGATGATGGTCGCCTTGAGGTCCTGGTGGAAGCGCTTGATCTCCGAGCGCATCTGGACCCGCAGTTTGGCGTCGAGGTTGGAGAGCGGCTCGTCCATGAGGAAAACGGCAGGGTCGCGGACGAGGGCGCGCCCCAAGGCGACACGTTGCTGCTGCCCGCCTGAAAGTTCGCGCGGCTTGCGCTCGAGCAGGTGCGTCATGTCGAGCACGCGCGCCGCTTCCTTGACCTTCCTGTCGATCTCGTCCCTGGGCAGCTTGCGCATCTGCAGCGGGAACGCCAGGTTCTTGTAGACCGATTTCTGCGGGTAGAGCGCGTAGTTCTGGAACACCATCGCGATGTCCCGGTCCTTGGGGTCGAGGTCGTTCACCACGCGGTCGCCGATGACGATGTCGCCCGATGTGACCGGGATCAATCCCGCGACAAGATTGAGCGTGGTTGTCTTGCCGCAGCCCGAAGGGCCGACGAGCGCAACGAACTCGCCGTCATTGACCGTCAGCGAAACGTCGTTGACAGCTTTGAAGCCGCCATAGGTCTTGACGAGATCTCTCAGGACCACGTGGGCCATCGGCAACTCCCTACGGCATGATGCCGAAAAGTGTGAAGCGGTTTTCGGACGACATCATGCTATATCTCTTTGATTTAGAGGCGCATTCAGATTTCAGGTCGAACAGACCTGAAATCATCCGGCTCTAGTGTTTGACCGCGCCTTCTGTAAGGGCGCGTACGAAGTATCGTTGCAGGAGGAGGAACAGCACCACGACGGGCACGCTCATCATGAAGCTGGCCGCCATCAGGCCCGGAAAGTCCGTCGTATTCTCCGAGAAGAAACGCTGTATGCCGACCGGCAGGGTCAACTGCTCGTTCTTGGAAAGGAAGGTGTAGGCATAGATGTACTCGTTCCAGGCGCCAATGAAGGAATAGATCGCGGTGGCGATGATACCGGGCGTCGACAGAGGCATCACGATCAGGATGAAGGCCTGGAACCGGGTCGCCCCATCGATCCGCGCCGCCTGCTCGAGCTGCACCGGAATGTTGTCGTAAAAGCCCTTGAGCAGCCAGATCGCCAGCGGCAGGCCGAAGGTGAGATAGGTGAGAATGAGCGAGCCATGCGTGTTCACCAGCCCGATCGCGCGCATCAGGATGAAGAGCGGCACGAGAAAGATCACCGCCGGGAACATGTTGCGCAAAAGCACGGTGAAGAACAGGAAGTTTCGTCCGGGGAAACGAAAGCGCGAAAACGCGTAGGCCGCAGGAACGGCCACGATCACCGAAAGGATTGTGGTGACCGTGGACACGTAGAGGCTGTTCCAGAAAAAACGCAGGAAGTCTTGGCCGACGCTGTTTTGCGGATCGAGCAGCTTCTGGTAGCTGGCCAGGGTAGGCTCTTCCGGCCACCATTGCGGCGGGAACTGCATCGCCGCGAAGCCGGACTTGATCGAGGTGATCAGCATCCAGATCATCGGCAACGCGGTGTAAAGCAGCATGAACACGAGGAAGATGCGCCCGGCCCAACGCCATCCGTCGATGCGCATGCGGCGCCGGGCCGGACGTCGAGGGACTGTCTCGACGATCGTGCTCATGCGCTCCCCTCTTTGCGCTCGTTGCCGGCCAGCGCACGGACGTAGAAGTAGCCCAGCACCATCAGCATGAGGAACAGGAGTACCGAATAGGCCGATGCGACACCCCATCGCTGCCGGCCGAAGGCGAGCTCATAGATGTGGGTGATCCAGATATGCGACGCGTTCGACGGCCCGCCACCGGTCATGATCCACGGGATGATGAAGGAATTGAAATTGGCCACCGCGAGCAACAGGATCGTCACCGTCGAGACGTTGCGCAGATGCGGGAAGGTGACGTGCCAGAAACGCTGCCATGCATTGGCCCCGTCGACTTCCGCGGCGCGCAGCAACTGGTCGGGGACCGTCTGCAAGCCGGCCATCATCATGATCATGGCAAACGGAAACTCGCGCCAGATATTGACGACGATCAAGGAGGGCAGCACCGTGCTGACGTTGTCGATGAAGTTCGGCGGCCGGTCGGCCAATCCGAGGCCGACCAGCACCGCGCCGATGATGCCGAAGTCCGAATGGTAGATCCACTTCCAGATATAGGAGGCGGCAACCGCGCTGATGACCCAGGGAATGATCAGGACAGCGCGCAGGACGCCCCGGCCGATAAACTCGCGGTGGAGCGCCAGCGCGGCGGCAAACCCCAGGGCAAAGGCAACGAAGGTGGATGCGATCGTCCAGATCAGGGTGTTCAGGGTAACTTTCCAGAACACCTGACTGGTGAGGATGGCCGTGTAGTTGTCCAATCCGATGAAGGTCTTGTCGCGGAGCTGCAGGCCAGGCGGCGTCTTAAAGAACGACAGCTCGACCGTGTAGTAGATCGGATAGGCGATGACGATGAGCATCACGGCGATCGCTGGAAGCACGTAAGCGTAGTCGGCGCGATGCTCCCAGATATTCCGCAGCACGCCGGAGCTACCGGGTTGCAATCTTCGGCGAGCCTCGGCCTTGCCGGTCACGATCGTCACGATGGCGTGCCCTTGTTGTTCGGAGCAAACCGGCTGCACGCACTATCGGCGCAGCCGGTCGGATCGCAGGTCAGGCCCGGACTAGAGTCCGTCCATCAGGTTTTTCACCTTCTCGGCCGCGTCGTCCGCTGCCTGGTCGACGGTCATCGCTCCGGTCAGGGCGTTCTGCAGCATGTCCGGGACGATGATATTCATGATCTCGGGGGATTGCGGCAGCGCCGGGAACGGAATGCCGTATGGCAACATCGAGGTGGTGACATCGAGGAACTTGATGTTGTCCAGACGTTCCTTCATCCATTTGGTCTTGAAGCCGTTGAGGTTGCCCGGGTTCGAGCCGGCATACGCCATCTTCAACGACCATTCAGGGCTCGTCCACATGCAGATGATGGCCTTTGCGGCCCGCTCGTCCACCTTGCCGCCCTCGACATATTCGGGCTTCAGGATGTGAATGTTCGAGCCGCCAAACACGACGGCCCGCTTGCCGTCGGGGCCGGTCGGAATCAGGCCATAGCGCATGTTGTCGATGACGGTCTGCGCCTTGTCCTTGTCGGCGCCCGTTGCCTTCTTCTGCAGGTCGAGCATGACGTTATAGTCGGACGGGTGCGAGACCATCATGCCGAGTTGGCCGGCGACGAACAGGGGCTGGTTATCGGCCTGCTGGTTGGTGAGCGCCGAAACCGGAACCGACTTGTCGCGAACATACATGTCGTAGGAGGCTTGCAACGCCGCCTTGCTTTGCGGGCTATTGAGTTCGACCTCCTTATAGGTCGGGTTCGCGGAGGCTTCGTCGAAGACACCGCCGCCATAGGCCCATAGCTGCGGCATGAAGCGGTACGGCGTGTTGCCGGCGTTCTTGCGCGCCACGAGGCCGTAGCCGGCAATGCCGAGCTTGTCATGGATCTGCTTGGAATATTTGACGACGTCGTCCCAGGTCGCCGGAGCCTTGTCCGGATCGAGGCCAGCGCGTTTGAAGATGTCGGCGTTCCAGATGAACGCCATCGTCTCATTGTTGGTGGGAATGCCGTAGGTCACGCCATTCCAGGTTACCGCCTTCATGGCGCCGGGCCAGAAATCCTCTGTGGGATAGCCCACATCTTCCGGCTTGAGCGGCTGCAGATAACCCTTCGAGGCGAACTCGGTTCCGCCCAGGATTTGCAGGCGGACCGCCATCGGCGCCGCGTTGCCCAGCAGCGCCGTGCGGAATTTGTCGAGAAGGTCGTTGTAGGTGAGGGCCTGATCCTCGAGCTGGATGTTCGGATAGGTCTTGCGGAAGGTCTCGAAGAAATCCTTGTAGTACTGACGCAGGAGATCGGGGTCGCCCTCGAACACGCCCTGATACCAGAACGTCAGTCGCCCCTTGTAGTCGAGCGGGGTGACCTTGCCGCAATCGGCGGCCGTGTCGAAATCCTGTGTGCCGGCGATGGAGCGCACATATTCCGGCGACCACTTGCTCAAATCGACCGGCGGCGAACCCAGCGCCGATCCCGACATGAGCGACGCCATCAAAGCAGTGGCGACTGTGCCGCGCAGGACGGCACCGCCGAGTGTAATCCTCGTCATAGTATCCTCCCAGATTCTCCCATGCCGCCGTGCGCCAAGGGGCTCGTTCGACCGTGCGGGATGCGTCCTTCTGCTCAATGTATCCCTTCGATCATCTGGTACGTTTTCAGATCGTGGATTGCCTGTCAACGCACCCGATCGTACATTGTTTGCAAAACCCGTGTATGATATCGAGCATGTGATGTACTAATCGGGGGAGCCGGCTTTGGCCGAAACAAGCGATTTCAAAGCAGAGCCACCCGTGGGGATTGATCCCATCGGGGCGTCCAGCGAGGGCGCCTCGCTTTATGAACTGATCCGGGAAGACATCATCGAGGGACGGCTCGCCGCCAACGAACGACTTGTGGTTACCGATCTCGCCCGGCGTCACGGCACCTCGACCAACCCCGTACGCGAGGCGCTGCAGCTGTTGCGAGGGGAGGGCTTCGTCACCTTTGTCGCCAACCGTGGCGCCCGCGTCCGGCCCATCGATCAGGATTTCGTCCGGGATATCTACGAGATCGGTGTGCTGATCGAGCCGGCCCTGACGCGATGGTTCGTGAACATGGCGACCAGCGAGGACATCGCCGAACTCGAACGCATCCAGGCTCTGATCGAAGAGAACAACTTCACCGACACATTGCGGCACAGTGAACTTGATACCGCCTTCCACACCGTAATGTACCAGCGCCACTACAACCGCCATGCTGCCGAGCTTTGGTGGAAGCATCGCGAAGTGCTGCGAGCCGTGAGCCGGCGTTTCAATTTCACGCTCGCGCGGCGGGCCGCCATCATGCGTGAACACCGCGAGCTCATCGCGCATATCAAAGCGGGAAATGCCGACGAGGCGGCCGAGCTCATTGCCCGCCATGTCGAGGGTTCCGGCCGGCACGTTCTCGAACAGATGCGTGCGCGCAACGCCGCTCGGGCCGGATAGAATTTCCAGCCCAGAAAATCATTGGTCCGGCCACAGACAGAGGTAGTTGAGAGATGAAAATCACGAGCGTTCGGCCGTGGCTGATCAAGTCCGATGCTTCCTATTGGGGAGAGTTCCTGTTTGTCGAGGTGACGACCGACGAAGGGGTGAGCGGCTGGGGGGAAATCACCACCACCACAAGGCTCGCCAACCGCGCACTCTGCACGATCCTGCGGCAGATCGGTGTTGCCGTCACAGGCGAGGATCCGGCGCGCATCGAGCATCTCTGGCACAAGATTTTCCGCAGCTTCACCTATATGGGCAGCCGCGGCGCCGCGGTCGAATGCGTGAGTGCTATCGACATAGCGCTCTGGGACATTCGCGGCAAAGTTCTAGGCAAGCCGGTCTACGAGCTGCTGGGCGGACCGGTACGCGATGAAATCGCGCTCTATACCCACCCCAACCAGGCCAGGTTTACCAGCAAGGAGGCTGTGGTCCGCGAAATTCGAGACATTGTCGAATCCGGACACACCGGGCTGAAGTTCGATCCTTTCCCCCACCAGGGTCGCACCGCCGATGGCTTGGCGCGCGAACAGCGGGACGGCTACCTCGATGGCAGCATGACCCGCAAGGACGAGCGCGAGGCCGCCGAACTCACGGCCCTGATCCGCGAAACGGCGGGGCCCGATGTCGACATTCTGATCGATGCGCATGGCCGCTTCGATGTGCCCACCGCCATTCGCCTCTGCCGGAGCCTCGAGGAAGCCGGCCAGATCGACTGGTTCGAGGAGCCATGCCCGCCAGAAAGCCTCAATGCTCTCAAGCAGGTGCGTGAGAAGGTCAGTGCCGCCATCTCGTGGGGCGAGCGCGGCCACACCAAATGGGATTTCGTGCCGGTGCTCGAGAACAGGCTTGCGGACTACATCATGCCGGACGTTACCTGGACCGGCGGCATTACCGAACTGAAGAAGATTTCCGCCCTGTGCGAAGCCTACTACATCCCGGTCTCGCCCCATGACGCCGCGGGACCGATCAATGTGGTTGCGGGAGCGCAGGTGATGATGACGGTTCCCAACTTCTACAAGCTGGAAACGTCGGAGTGGAACCTGGACAAATATAATCACCTCATCGACGAGCCACTCGATGTCTCGAACGGCAGCCTCAAGCTGGCGTCGAAGCCGGGTCTCGGTGTCGAGATGAACCGAGACTACCTGCAGGCCCACGAGATAGAGCTTGGCTAGCAAAGCTTATGCAGGCCGGGGGTGCGGGGCGCCACCAATCAGAACGAGGATAAGCCATGGCAAACACGGGTAGCGCCGGCGAGGCGCTCAATCGGGTAAATACGAACTCCAGGCCGAGCGACCTGCGCATCACCGACCTGCGCGTTGCCGAGATCGTCGACGCGCCGTTCACCTCCGCGCTGGTCAAGATCTACACCAACCAGGGCATTGTCGGCCTGGGCGAAGTGCGCGACGGCGCCAGCGCGACCTATGCGCTGATGCTGAAGAGCCGGTTGCTGGGCGAGAACCCTTGCGACGTCGACCGGCTGTTCCGCCGCATCAAACAATTTGGCGGCCATGGGCGGCAAGGTGGCGGTGTCTCGGCAATCGAGATCGCGCTTTGGGACCTCGCCGGCAAGGCGTATGGCGTGCCGATCTACCAGATGCTGGGAGGACGGTTTCGCGACAAGGTGCGTGTCTATTGCGACACCGACGCGGACAAGCCCAGCGGCACCGAGACCGGAAAGCGGCTCAAGGCGCGGATGGATCTCGGTTTCACCTTCCTCAAGATGGATCTCGGTCTGGCGCAGATTTCGCACATATCGGGCGCAGTGGTGGCGCCGGCCGGCGTGCTCGACGGTTTCCGCAGCCATGCCGCGCGCGGTCCGGCACGCACGCTGGACGAGCGCCGGGCGCGTAATGCCGCCTATGACGCGCAGAACGTGCCGCATCCCTTCACCGGCCTCCACTTCACCGAAAAGGGCATCGACCTGCTCGACCAATATATCCACGAGGTCCGCGAGGTGATCGGCTACGAGGTTCCGCTCGCCATCGACCATGTCGGCCACATCTCGCTGCAGGACGGCATCCGTCTGGCCCGGCGGATCGAGAAATACGCACCGGCCTGGCTCGAGGACGTGATCCCCTGGCAGTACACCGAGCAGTATCGGCAGTTGCAGCAGGCGACCTCGGTGCCGATCTGCACGGGTGAGGACATCTACCTCAAGGAAGGCTTCGAGCCGCTGCTCAACGCCGGCATCTCGGTCATCCATCCGGATCTGCTGACCACCGGCGGCATTCTCGAGACCAAGAAGATCGGCGACGCGGCGCAGGAGCATGGCGTCGCCATGGCCATTCACATGGCGGAAAGCCCGATCGCGGCAATGGCCGCCGCGCATGTCGCGGTGGCGACGGAAAACTTCATGGCGCTCGAATATCACAGCGTCGAAGTCGACTGGTGGGACGATATCGTCACCGGCCTGCCCAAGCCGCTGGTCAAGGATGGCTTCATCACCGTGCCCGACAAGCCTGGTCTGGGCATCGACGACATCGTCGACGAAGTGATCAGCCAGCACCTGCAGCCCGGCGTCACCGGCATCTGGCAACCGACCGATCACTGGGACGACGAATACTCCTGGGACCGCACCTGGAGCTGACTCTACACTTCTCTCCTCGGAGGGAGAGGTGAACAGAAGGATGGACCATGATCTACGAACTTCGCATTTACGACTGCGTGCCGGGCCAGCTGCCGGCGCTGCTCAAGCGTTTCAACGACCATACCTTGGCGCTGTGGGATAGACATGGCATCCGCCAGGCCGGGTTCTTCACCACGGTGGTCGGCGAAAGCAGCAATCGACTGACCTATTTCGTCGCCTGGGAATCCCTTGCCGAGCGCGAAGTGAGATGGAAGGCCTTCACCACCGATCCGGCATGGCTCGAGGCCCGCGACGAGTCCGAGCGCGACGGCCCGATCCTGGCCAATATTTCCAGCCAGTTTCTCGCGCCAACCGCCTTCTCGTCGGTGAAATAGAGGACATCATGAAGATCACCGATCTCAGGTGCGCCGTCATCGGCAGGCACCCCATCGTGCGCATCGTCACCGACGAAGGCCTCCATGGCCTCGGCGAGGTCGAGTACACCAAGCCTTATCTGAAACCCTGGGTGCTGCATTTCCGCGACGCGCTGATCGGCGAGGACCCGACCGATGTCGAACGCGTGATGTTGAAAATCCGCCAGCGCGGCTCGTTCAAGCCCTACGGCGCCGCCGTCAGCGCTATCGAGCATGCGCTGTGGGACATCGCCGGCAAGGCGGCAGGCGTTCCGGTCTACAAGCTGCTCGGCGGCAAGGTGCGCGACAAGGTGCGGGTCTATAACGGCTCCATCCGCAAGAAGCGCACCGGCGACAGGCCGGAGGATTACGCGGCCGACGTCAAATGGATGATGGATCGGCCGGAAGGTTTCTTCATGGTCAAGCAGGGCATCAGCTTTCATTCCAACATGAAGACCAGCGTCCCCGACTTCCACTACGGCGTGCGTCAGCCGCCGACCTATCACGGCGCGATGGACCAGGGGCAGATCAGCGAGCGCGGCATGGCGCATATGGTCGAATGCGTCATCGCCATGAAGGATGTGCTCGGCGATAAGGTCTCGCTGGCGCTGGATTGCGGCCCCGGCTGGTTCCTGCCCGACGCCATCCGCTTCGCGCGGGCCGTCGAAAAATACAATCTGATGTGGCTGGAGGATATGCTGACCGGCGACTACGTGCCGTGGGTCAATCCGCAGGCCTACCGCGAACTCACCACATCGACGTCCACCCCGATCCATACGGGCGAACAGATTTATTTGCGCCATAATTTCAAGGAACTGATCGAAACACAGGCGGTGCGCGTCATCGGCCCGGACCCCGCCGACATCGGCGGTATCGCCGAGCTCAAATGGGTGGCCGAGCACGCCTACATGCACTCGATCATGATGGCGCCGCACGGCACGGCGAACGGTCTGCTGGGCCTCGGCGCGCTGATCAATGTCTGCGCCACGCTGCCGGCCAACTACATCGCCTTCGAATATCCCAGCGCCTCCGACCCGTGGTGGGAGGACATCGTCATCGGCCTGCCCAAGGGGCAGATCGTCAGGGACAGTATGGTGGACCTGCTCGAAGCGCCGGGACTCGGCCTCGACATCGACGCCAAGGCAGCGAAGAAGTACCTCGCGGAAGAGGACGCCGGTTTCTTCGACCGATAACGATCCGACGCGACTCGAGCGTCAAGGGCTATCGAACGGCTCGCACACATGGGTGAGCGTCCACGCCGTGCCGCCTATTTCGTTTCGGGCAGCATCTCGTCCATCAACTGCTTGACGGCCTCGGCGGATCTTTTCATCCCGGCTTCGTCCATGGCCCAACCGGCGAAGCGTTCCAGCAAGGTGGCGAACCTTACTAGGTCCTGCTCATCCCACTGTGCCAGCGATCCGGCGAAAATCCGCCATTTGGTCTGGCGCACCGCCGCCACGAGGCGCTCACCCTTGGCGGTGAGTTTGAGGCAGATGCGGCGGGCATCGCGTTGCGATGCGACACGGCAGGCATAGCGGCGTTCGACGAGGTCGGCCGCGATGCGGCTGGCGCGCGACGGATCGATCTCGAGGCGCTCGGCGATGACGCCAACCGTCACCTCATCCTGCTGGGTAGCGCTGAAAACCGGATTGTTCGCGATGGCGCTGATCGCATCGAGATGGCTCACTTCCAGCGAAGGGTCTACGCGCGCCAGGATCATGCGGCCGAAGTCGCGGCGCTGGATCGAGCGGCGCACCTTGCTCATTACCGCATCGATGGCGGCCACGGCCTCGGCCGCCGGTTCGGACAGGCCGCTGCCGCGCGCCAGATCGGCGAGATCCCGGTCGCCGCGCGTCTGGAACAGGGCTGGAAATCGGTCCGGACTGCCGGATGCGTTGCTGCTCATCCCATAGCGCGTTAGCAAGAATATATGCTGATGTCAATTATATGCTACGCGCACATATCTGGTTGACACCTCTTGGTTGTGGGGACATAAATCGCGCCCCAAGCTACGGAGACACCGATGACTGTCGAGCAGACGCTGCCGGATGCGCCGCCCGTGGAGGCCCAAGTCAGGCCCGACCTTACGACCTTGATCGTCTATTTCGGCGCGCTGATCGCCATGTTCATGGCAACCATCGACATGCAGATCGTCGTCACCGCCTTGCCCACCATTGCCGGCGAACTCGGCAATCTGCATTTGTTCGGCTGGGTCGGTGCCGCCTACCTGCTCTCGACCGCCGCGGTCTCGCCATTCTACGGCAAACTCGGCGATATGTATGGCCGCAAGAATGTCGTGCTGACGGCGATCGGCCTGTTCCTGCTGGGCTCGCTGGTCTGCGGCATGGCATGGTCGATGGAGAGCCTGATCGCCGCGCGCGTGCTGCAGGGCATCGGCGGCGGCGGTCTGATGGTCTCCGCCTTCGCCATGATCGGCGAACTGTTCGGCCCGCGCGACCGCGCGAAATATCAGGGCTACAGTTCGGCGGTGTTCGCGCTGTCGTCGGTGCTCGGCCCGCTGGCCGGCGGCTACATCACCAGCCTGTTCGGCTGGCGTTGGGTGTTCCTGGTCAATTTGCCGATAGGGATCATCGTGCTGGCGGTGCTGGCCTTCGCCATGCGCAGCCGGTTCAACGAAAAGCGGCACCGCATCGACTATCTCGGCGGCGTGCTGCTCGCCACCGGCACGACGGCGATCGTCTATTGGGGCTATCATGTGCTCGACCCCAGCGGGCCGGACCTGCTCACCTTCGCGCTGCCGCTGCTGGCAGTGGCCGCCATCACCTTGTTCGTCATGGTCGAGCGGCGGGCCGAAGAGCCGATCCTACCTCTGCGGCTGTTCGGCAATTCGACGGTCAGCATCGTCTCGGGCGTGTCGCTGGTCGCCGGAACGGTGACGCTGGGCATGTTCTTCTATTTCGCCCTCTACATGCAGACGCTGACGGGCCTGAGCCCGGCCGAGGTCGGCTTCCTGTTCCTGCCGGCGTCGCTGACATCGATGGTCATTTCGATCGTGGCCGGGCGGGTGATCGCGGCAACCGGACGCTACAAATGGATGCCGGTGGTCGCCATGGGTATCGGCGGGTTTCTGATGCTGGGCTTCGTCCTCACCAACCAGCACACGCCGATCTGGGTGCTGGCGACGATGATGGCAGTGTTCGGCATCAGCATGGGCCTGCAGTTCCAGGTGCTGATCGTGGCGATCCAGGCGGCAGCACCCCTGCAGGATATCGGCGCGGTGACGTCGCTGATCACGCAGGCGCGGACGCTCGGAGCATCGCTCGGACTGGCGCTGAACGGCGCGGTGATGATCTGGGCGCTGAACCGGCAGACAGCCGAGCTTCCTGCGGACGCCGCCGCCCTGCTGCCGGGTGGCCTGAACGGGTTGACGCCGCACCTCGCATCGAGCCTGCCGGGCGCGATCCGCGAAGTGGTGCTTGACCATTACTCCAGTGGCTTCAACGTGATGTTCATCTGGGTGGCGGCGCTCTATTTCGTCGCCATGGGGCTGACGCTGCTGCTCGAGGACAAAGAGATCCCGAAGCGGGCCTGAGCCAAAGCTTGTGTCATGCGCTGGGTTTAGGCATTTGGCGATGATCTGAAATCACGGAGGAGGACAGCCATGATCATCGACACTCATCTGCACCTGATCGACCTGTCGGCGCTGCGCTATCCCTGGCTCAGCCGCGAGCCGGCGCTCAACCGCGATTTCCCGCACGCAGAATATGCGATCCAGGCCCGCCGGGCCGGCATCGAGGCCGCGCTGCATATGGAGGTCGATGTCGATCAAGCCGACATCCAGGCCGAGACCAGCCATGTGAAGGCGCAGTCGCTGGAAAAAGGTAGTCTGTTGCGCGGGGCGATCGCCTCCTGCCGTCCGGAGGAGGCCGGCTTCGCCGTCTATCTCGAGCGCCAGCAAGCCGACCCCTTCGTCAAGGGGTTCCGCCGCGTGCTGCATGTCATGCCGGACGAGCTTTCGGACAGCGCGCTGTTTCGCGAAAACATCAAGCGGCTTGCCGGCACAGGCCTGACCTTCGACCTCGTCGTCCTGCCGCATCAGATTCCAAGGGCGGTTGCGCTCGCTGATCTGGCGCCGGATGTGCAGTTCGTGCTCGACCATTGCGGCGTGCCCGACATCAAGGCCAGTGCGGAACATCCGTGGCGCGAGCATATGAGTGAGATCGCGCGGCGTCCCAATGTCATCGGCAAGATCTCCGGCGTCGTCGCCTATGCCGATGCCGGCTCATGGACAGTCGAGACCTTGCGCCCCTATGTCGAGCACACGATCGGCTGCTTCGGCTGGGACCGCGTCGTGTGGGGCAGCGACTGGCCGGTGTGCACGCTTGGCGGTGGCCTTGCGACCTGGGTGGCGGCGACGCATGCGTTGATCGCTGGAGCAAGTCCTGAGGAGAGAACGAAACTGCTGTCGGGCAATGCCAAGCTGATGTGGAAGCTGTAGCGCGGTCGGACACCAATTGCCTGCAAGCGCGCAGAACGCCATCATAGCGCTACTTCACGCCAATACCTGCCGTCAGGCCGCCATCGATCCTGTAGTCCGCGCCGGTGCAGAAACCGGCCTTCGACGAGCACAGGAAGGCGATGAGTTCCGCCACTTCCTCCGGTTCGCCGATACGGCCGAGCGGATGCGCCGCGCCGAAGCGCTTGTAGGCCTCTTCGACATCGGCATCGCTGCCGCCGTCGCCGCGCGCAGCCTTCTCCAGGATCGGCGTGCGGATCGAGCCCGGGCTGACCGAATTCACCCGAACGCCTGATGCCGCATAGTCGAGCGCCAGCGAGCGCGTCAGCGTGTGGATGGCCCCTTTGGTCGTGGCATAGGCGGCAACGTTCTGCTGGCAGGCAAAGCCCTGCACCGAGGCGACATTGACGATGGCGCCGCCTCCGCGCTTGATCATTTCGGGGATGCCGAAATGCGCGGTCAGGTAGATCGAGCCGACATTGACCGTCATCGTTCGGTTCCAGGTTTCCCAGTCGGTCGTCGTCGCGGTGCCATAGGGATGGACGGCGGCTGAATTGACGATGACATCCAGGCCGCCGAACTTCGCGACGCCAGCCGCGACCGCGTCGCGCACCTGATCGGAAACGGCGACGTCGGTGTCGATGACCAGCGCTGCTGCTCCAGTGCTTTCCAGTTGCGCTTTCAATGACGCGTTGGCGGCGCGGTCGATGCCGCAGGCGATGATTGCGGCGCCACCGGCCGCAAGGCGTGTGGCGGTTGCCAGGCCGATTCCGGTCGTCCCGGTCACCAGGGCGACCTTGCCGTCGAAATCCATCATTTCTAAAAACTCCTCCATTTTCTATCGACTCCCATCGGGGTCCAACAATAAGTTGCCAACCTCTCGCAGAAGGAAAGCCGAAAATGGAACAATGCTGGCGCTGGTATGGGCCCGATGATCCGGTGACGCTCGATCATGTCAAGCAGGCGGGCGCCACCGGCGTGGTCTCGGCGCTCCACCATATATATGACGGCCGGGCGTGGCCTGAGGCCGAAGTGCTGGAGCGCAAGCGCATTATCCAGGAAGCAGGACTGACCTGGTCGGTCGTCGAGAGCATTCCGGTCCACAATTCCTTCAAGATCGGCGCGCCGGAACGCGAGCGCTATGCCGGCTATTACCGCGATTCGATCCGCGTGCTGGCCAAGGCCGGCATCGCCACGATCTGCTACAATTTCATGCCGGTGGTCGACTGGACCCGCACCGATCTAGCCTACCGTCTCCCGACGACAGGCTACGCCCTGCGTTTTGATGCCGTTGATTTCGCCGCCTACGATCTGTTCGTGCTGAAGCGCAAGAACGGTGCTGACAGCTATACGCCGGCGCGTATTGCGCAAGCGGAAGCGCGGCTGAAGGAATTGTCGCCAGAGAAGATGGACCAGATCGAGCGCAATCTGATTGCCGGCCTGCCGGCTACAGAGCGCAAGTATGACCGCGACAGTTTTCGCGAGGCGCTTGCGGACTATGACGGAATCGGGCCGAAGGAGTTGCGCGGCAACCTCGCGTGGTTCCTGCGCGAGATCATTCCGGTGGCGGAAGAGGAGGGGGTGCGCATGTGTATCCACCCCGACGATCCGCCGTTTTCGCTCTACGGCCTGCCGCGCGTCGTTTCGACCGCCGAGGATGCGCGTTTCATTCTCAATGCCGTCGACAGCCAGGCCAATGGGCTGACGTTCTGCACCGGGTCCTACGGCACGCGCGCCGACAACGACATCGTCGCCATGGTCAAGGAATTCGCCGACCGCATCCACTTCGCCCATCTGCGCAACATCACCATCGAGGATGACGGCTCGTTCTACGAGGCCGAGCATCTCGAAGGCGGCACCGACATGGCGCATGTCATCCTGGCGCTGATGCAGGAGGAGGCGCGCCGCCGCAAGGAGGGCCGCGCCGACTGGCAAATCCCGATGCGGCCGGACCATGGCCACCTGCTCGCCGACGATATCGGCAAGACAAGGATCAATCCCGGCTACTCGCTGATCGGCCGCCTGAAGGGCTTGGCCGAATTGCGCGGCATCATGCGGGCCGTGGAAACGTTTGGGCTGGCTTGAAGGGGCAACGAACTGCGTTCAATGCCGACGCCGGCTCAGCGTGCGTCGCTGTAGATAATGCGGCCGGCGCGGAATGTCGTCCGATGACAATCAGATACCACGCTCGATCACGATCGCCCGGTCGCGGTGAGGCTCGTGATACAGCCGGTTGCCCTCATGGATTTGCACGGCCCTTAGTACGGCGCGCGGCTCGCTGACGGACGAGGAACCTAGCCGTTCGCCCCACGACCTGGCGGCGTGCTATTGTGTAGTGAAGTTCCGTTGCCCCGAGGTGAGCTAGAGGGGTACTCGGAAATCAAGTATGAATCACGAATAATGCAGTATTGATTTACGTTCGTGCAAGCAAGGGAACTGTAGTGATGGATGGGCACGACGGTCGTCGGAATGCGTTAAAGAAACTATACGTTTTCTCGATATTTTTCGTTTTATTCACTTCAACATTGGTTATTTACGGAATTGGCGGATGGGTGGTTGCGTTTGGCAGCAGTGACTTCCGAGAAAGCCATGGTAGGAGAGGTATTTTTTTGGTTTGTTAGCATGCTGCATGTTTTATGGATATATAAAGCATGACGAACATGAAACAAAAATCAGAATAAAACGGGATGAGCGCAAGCTCTTGTGATGAGATTTAAGCAGATTGTTTTAATTATATTTGTGTCCTTGTTTGTCCTTTTAATTGCCTAGAGATAATCTCACTATGGAATGCGCCCAATCATGGCGAAAGGCCATGCACTTGAACACGGGACCACACAAGACACCTCCGATTGCCAGGTTGACAGAAAGCTGACAATGTATCATATCCGGAAAAGCTGACTATGTATCATATTATCTAGCGCTAGGAGAAAGACCGGCAAAGCCGGCGCCCCAGGGAGGGATCGTGGGAGAGGCTATCAGCCAGTGGAGCAATTGGTCGGGCTATGTCACGGCCACGCCGCAGGCTTTTGCCGAACCGCAGAGTCTCGATGAGCTGAGTGGTGCCATTCGCAACTCGCCGGGACCAGTTCGATTTGTCGGCACGGGCCATTCCTTTACGCCGCTGGTCAAGAATGACGGCACCATCCTGTCGCTCGACCGCTTCGAGGGCCTGAGGTCGCACGATCCCGAAAAACTGACGGCGCGGGTCGGCGCCGGCACCAAGATCGGCGCGCTGGCAAAGCTGTTGCACGGCGTCGGCCAGGCGCTGCCGAACATGGGCGACATCGACAAGCAGGCGTTCGGCGGGGCGCTCGGCACCGCCACGCACGGCTCGGGCATCACACTTGGCGCTTACCACACCCAGCTCGAGGCGATGCAGATCGTCGACGGGCGTGGCGCGCTGAAAGAGTTCGACCGTGCCAAGAGCCCCGACATGATCGAAGCCATGGGCGCTTCGCTCGGCGCTTTCGGCGCCGTCACCGAAGTGACGATCCGCAACGTGGCGAGCTACCGGATGCGGCACCGCCGCTGGACGGCGCCGATCGCCGATGTGCTTGCGCAATTCGAAAGCACCATGACGGCGCATCGTTCGGCCGAGTTCTACTACGTGCCGTTTTCGGGCCAGGCGCTGCTGATTGCCAGCGACACCACCGAGGCGCCGGCGACGGTGCGTCCGCCGACGGAAGACGACGATGCGGTGACGACGCTGAGAAAACTGCGCGACTATCTCAGCTGGCTCCCTTGGCTGCGCCGCCGTCTCATCGGCTCGGCCTTCGCCAAGGTGCCGGCCGAGGATTATATCGAGGAGTGGCTGAAGGTCTTCACCTCCGAGCGCAACGTCAAGTTCAACGAGATGGAATACCACCTGCCGTTCGAGGAAGGGGCGGCCGCACTCAGCGAAATCATTGCGCTGCTCGAGACGCGGTTTCCAGAGGTCTATTTTCCGATGGAGGTGCGCGTCGTCGCGCCCGACAATGTCTGGCTCAGCCCCTTCTACAAGCGCCCAACCTGTTCCATCGCCATCCATCACGGCGTCGAGCGCGATCCGATGGCGTTCTTCAACGCCGCCGAGCCGATCTTCAGGAAGCGCGGCGGCCGCCCGCATTGGGGCAAGATGCACGGCCTGACATCAAGGGAATTGAGCGCGCTCTATCCGCGCTGGAACGATGCGATGGCGGTCCGCCGCGAGATGGACCCGGACAACCGCTTCGTGTCGCCCTATATTGCCAGGCTGCTCGGCGTCGCGGCATGAGCCTGACCGACACCTATTTCGCGGAAATGTCGGGCGCGCTCAGGGCAGCCGGGATCTTTCAGCCTTGCCTGGTGCTCGATCTCGACCGGCTCGATCACAACATCGCTGCGATCAAGGCGAAGTTCGCCACGGGCCTAGATCTGCGCCTCGTCGACAAGTCGCTGCCATGCCTGCCGCTGATCGACTATATCCGCGCGGCGTTTGCGACCGACAGGCTGATGACCTTTCATCTGCCGATCAGCGCCGAGATGCTGAAAGTGTTTCCCCAAGTCGATCTCCTGTTGGGCAAGCCGATGCCGGTTGCCGGCGCCAGGCACGCGCTGACGAAGGGCGTTCTCGCCGGGCTCGGCGAAGCTACGTCGCGCATCGTCTGGCTGATCGATACCGAGGAGCGGCTGGCCGCCTATGGCTCGCTTGCCGCCGAGCTCGACCGCGAGCTGCGCGTCTGCTTCGAGGTCGATGTCGGCCTTCATCGCGGCGGTATCAGCGATCCCGACTCACTGGCCCGGGCAGTTTCCGCGTTGGCGAATTACCCGCGGCTGAAATGCGAAGGCGTCATGGCCTACGAGGCGCATATCGGCCATATCCCAAAACTGCTGGGAGGACCGGCCAAGGCGCGCGTCAAGGCGATCAGCCTGTTTCGCCAGTATGTCGCTTGCCTTGCCGCCGACCAGCGCAAGATCCTCAATCTTGGCGGCAGCAGCACCGCATTGCTCTATGACAGCTGGGTCGGCGCCAATGAATTGTCCATCGGATCGGCTTTTATGCTGCCGACCGATTTCGATGTGCCGAGCCTCAGCCAATTGCGGTCTGCCGCATTCATCGCGACGCCGATCCTGAAAGTGGTCGATGTCCAGGCGCCGGGCCTCGACCAGCGCTCCTGGCTGCTGCAGAAGCTCGGGCTGTTGCCGCGGCGCGGCTGTTTTCTCTATGGCGGAAAATGGATGGCGAAGCCCGTCCATCCCGTGGGGATGAAGACCGACAAGACGTTCGGCTTTTCGACCAATCAGCAATTCATGGCGCTGCCCGACAACGTCAATGTCGGGCCTGACGACTACGCCTTCCTGCGTCCGACGCAGAGCGAATTCGTGCTACAGCAGTTCGGTTCGATCCAGGTCTATTCCGGCGGGAAATTCGTCGAGCAATGGGCCGCACTGCCGTTTTCGTAGAGCAATTCCAGGAAAAGTGTGAAGCGGTTTCCCACAGGAATTGCGTCAAACAAAGAGATCGAAGTGGAGGAGGATAGGATGGTTGCCAAGGCAGTCAAAACCCAGCCCGTGCAGCCTGAATGGGCAGCCGAACTCGACCTCGCGCTCACCGATCTCGACGCCAGGAAGGACGACTGGGCGCAGACCTCGAATGGCGAGCGGATCGCCTTGCTGCGGCAGGTCAAGGATCACATCCGCGAGGTCGCCGAGGCGTGGGTCAAAACCGCGACGCGCAAGAAGGGCATCCCGACCGGCTCGCCGCTGGAAGGTGAGGAATGGCTGGCTGGCCCGGCGGCGCTGATGGATGGCTGCAACCAGTTCATCCACACGCTGAGCCTGATGGAGGGCAAGAAGTTCCTTGACAGTCTGCCGGTTCGCACCTTGCCCAACGGACAGGTGGCTGTGACGGTGGTTCCGAATTCGCTCTGGGACAAGGTGCTGTTCACCGGGCTGAAGGCCGAGATCTGGATGCAGCCCGGCGTGACCAAGGCGAACCTCGCCGCAAACACCGCCTCGGCCTATGACGCGCCGCGCACCAGCCGCAAGGGCAAGATCGGCCTCGTGCTCGGCGCCGGCAACGTCGCCTCGATCGCGCCGCTCGACTGCCTGCACAAGCTTTTGGTCGAGCACCAGGTGGTTCTGCTCAAGATGAACCTAGTCAACGACTATCTGATCGATTTCCTGCGGCCGGCGCTGCGGCCGCTGATCGAATTCGGTGCGCTGCGCATCGTGCGCGGTGGCGCCGATGTCGGCGCGTATCTGTGCAACCACGATCTCGTCGACGACATCCACATCACCGGTGCCGCCGCCTCGCATGACGCGATCGTCTGGGGGCCTGGCGAGGAGGGCCGCAAGAACAAGGCGGCGGGCACGCCACGCAACAGCCGGCGTATCACCTCGGAGCTTGGCGGCGTGGCACCCACCATCGTGGTGCCCGGTGCGTGGTCGGATGCCGATATCGCCTACCACGCCGAACTGATCGCTACCCAAAAGCTCAACAATTCCGGTTTCAACTGCATCGCCTGCCAAATGCTCGTGTTGCCCGAAGGCTGGGGCAAATCCGATGCGCTTTTGGCAGCACTCGAAAAGGTGATGCAGAAAGCCCCGTCGCGCCCGGCCTATTATCCCGGCGCGACCGAGCGCCTCGCCGCCTTCGAGGCGCATGCCGACAGCGTACAGAAATTCGAGCGGCCCGGCGGGCCGGCCTGCGTGGTGGTGCCGTTCCGGCCGGGCACGGATACCTATCTCGAAAATGCCGAGGTGTTCGCGCCGGCGCTCAGCGTCATGCGGCTGCCGGCGGGCAATGCGGAATCCTATCTGCGCGCCGCTGTCGCCTACGCCAATGAAAAGCTGCACGGCACGCTTGCCGCCAACATCCTCATCCATCCCAGGACGATCGCCGAGATCGGCCGGCAGCGCTTCGAGGAAATCATTGCCGAACTGCGCTATGGCGGCATCGGCATCAATTCCTGGAGCGGCGTTCTGTTCGCGCTGCTGCGCCCGACCTGGGGTGCTTTCCCTGGCCACACGCTCGACGACGTGCAGAGCGGCATCGGCGTCGTCCACAACACCTATTTGTTCGACAGACCGGAACGCAGCGTGCTCGAAGCGCCGTTCCGCATCATGCCGAAGCCGGCCTGGTTCCTGACCCACAAAAGGGCACACATGGTCGGCCGCCTGATCACCGAGTTCAACTACCAGCCGAGCCTCCTGAAGCTGCCGCGCATTATCTGGAACGCGCTACGCGGCTAGCAACGAGCATCCGATCTCGAAAACAAAAGCCGGCACAGGAGCTACGACAATGGCTGACGCGGACGCAATCATCGTTGGCGGCGGGCTGGCCGGCCTGGCCGCAGCCGCGGAACTCGGCGATGCCGGAAAGCGCGTGATCATCGTCGAGCAAGAGGGTGGCGGTTTTCTCGGCGGCCAGGCATTCTGGTCGCTCGGCGGCCTGTTTTTGGTCAACACGCCCGAGCAGCGCCGCCTGCGCATCAAGGACAGCCGCGACCTCGCCTGGCAGGATTGGCTGGGTTCTGCCCAGTTCGACCGGCCCGAGGACCATTGGCCAAGGAAAGTGGCGGAAGCCTATGTCGATTTCGCCGCCGGCGAGATGCGGCCGTGGCTCTACGCCATGGGCATGCGCTGGTGGCCGGTGGTCGGCTGGGCCGAGCGCGGCGGCGCGCTGGCCAATGGCCACGGCAATTCAGTGCCGCGCTTCCACCTGACATGGGGCACTGGGCCGGGCGTGGTCGCGCCGTTCGAAAGGCGCGTGCGCGAGCACGTCGCCAAAGGGCTGATCACTTTGAAATTCCGTCATCAGGTCAGCCGGCTGATCAAGACCAACGGCGCGGTCACCGGCGTCGCGGGCGAAATCCTGGAGGCATCCGATGTCGAGCGCGGCAAGCAGTCGAGCCGCACGGCCGTCGGCGATTTCGACCTTTCGGCCGGTGTCGTGATCGTCACCTCCGGCGGCATCGGCGGCAATCATGAGTTGGTTCGCAAGGTCTGGCCGGTCCGGCGGCTGGGGCCAGCGCCGAAGCGTATGGTTGCCGGCGTGCCGCACCATGTCGACGGCCGCATGGTGGCGATCACCCAGGACGCCGGCGGGGCCGTCATCAACGCCGACCGCATGTGGCACTATGTCGAGGGGATCAAGAACTGGAATCCGATCTGGCCGAACCACGGCATCCGCATCCTGTCGGCGCCGTCGCCGCTATGGTTCGATGCTCTGGGACAACGCATGGAGGCGCCGTTCTTCCCGAGCTTCGATTCGCTCGGCACCTTGAAGCGTATCCTGTCGACGGGACACGATTATTCCTGGTTCGTGCTGAGCAAGACGATCGCTTCGAAGGAGTTCGTGCTGTCGGGTTCGGAGCAAAACCTAGACTTTACGGCCAAGGATTGGCGGGCCGTGCTGAAGAACCGGCGCGGCGGCAAGGCGCCACCATCGGTGGCAGCGTTCCTGGAAAAGGGCGAGGACTTCGTCGTCCGCGACAACCTGGCCGACTTGGTCGCCGGCATGAACGCGCTGTCAGGCGACAATCTGCTCGACTACGACCGGCTCAAGGCGCAGATCGTGGCGCGCGATCGCGAGGTCGACCATGCCTATACCAAGGATGCGCAGGTCACAGCCGTCCGCGGCGCCCGCAACTACATTGGCGACAAGATCTTCCGGGTGACCAAGCCGCACAAGATACTCGATCCCAGGCACGGGCCGCTGATCGCGGTGCGCCTCAACATCCTGACGCGCAAAACGCTTGGCGGCCTGCACACCAATCTCAATTCGCAGGTTCTCGACGGCAATGGCGAACCCATTGCCGGGCTCTATGCGGCAGGCGAGGTGGCCGGCGGCGGTGGCGGCGGCTATCACGGCTACAATGCGCTGGAAGGGACATTTCTCGGCAGCTGCATCTTCTCCGGCAGGAACGCAGGCCGGCACGCCGCGGGCAGGTGACGCGGCTGGCGGGCCAAGAAAAGGTCGATGAGAACAGGACATCCGCCATGTTCCATGGATAGCGACTGCTTTCGATCGCTTGCGGCAACCCAGGCGGTCAGCGAGTTGCGGCTTGCCGGCGCCGACGGTTCCCATGCGCTGGTGCTCGGCGCTGCGGCCCATCAGAGGCCTGCGTTACGCTGGCGCCACCGCGAAATCGAACCCGAGGTCCTGAAGGCCTGGCCGCAAGGTCGGCCGAGCTACCACTCGGCGAAGGAGCCGTCCTTGTGACGCCAGACCGGGTTGCGCCAGCGGTGGCCTTCCTTGGCGCGTTCCTTGACGTAGTCCTCGTCGATTTCGACGCCGAGGCCGGGACCATCGGGGATTGCGACATAGCCATCCTCGTAGCGGAAGACGTCCTTGTTGGCGGCATAGTCGAGCAAATCGTTTGCGGCGTTGTAGTGGATGCCGAGGCTCTGTTCCTGGATGAAGCAGTTGTAGCTGACGGCATCGAGCTGCAGGCAGGCGGCAAGCGCGATCGGCCCGAGCGGGCAGTGTGGCGCGACCGCAATATCATAAGCCTCGGCCATCGCCGCGATCTTGCGGCATTCGGTGATGCCACCGGCATGCGAGAGGTCGGGTTGGATGATGTCGACGGCGCCTTGTTCGAACACCGATTTGAAATCCCAGCGGCTGTAGAGCCTCTCGCCGAGTGCGATCGGCGTCGAGCCGAGGGCGGCGATCTCCTTCAGCGCCTCGCGATTTTCGCTCAGCACCGGCTCCTCGATGAACATCAGCCGGTAGGGTTCCAGCTCCTTGACCAGCATGCGCGCCATCGGCCGATGCACGCGGCCGTGGAAATCGACGGCGATGCCAATGTTGGACCCAACGGCCTCGCGCACCATGGCGACTCGTTCGACAGCCGCATCTATTCTGTCATGGCTGTCGACGATCTGCAGTTCCTCGGTGCCATTCATCTTCAGCGCCTGAAAACCGCGCGCCACCACTTCCCTGGCGCCATCAGCCACTTCCGCCGGCCGGTCGCCGCCGATCCAGGAATAGACCTTGATGCTGTCGCGCAGCTTGCCGCCGAGCAGTTCGTGCACAGGCACGCCGAGCGCCTTGCCCTTGATGTCCCACAGCGCCTGGTCGATGCCGGCAATGGCGCTCATCAGGATCGGCCCGCCGCGGTAGAAGCCGCCGCGATGCATCACCGTCCAATGGTCCTCGATCAGGCGCGGGTCCTTGCCGATGAGATAATCGCCAAGTTCCTTGACCGCTGCCTCGACCGTCAGCGCACGGCCTTCGACCACAGGCTCGCCCCAGCCGGTAACGCCGGCATCAGTCTCGATCTTCAGGAACAGCCAGCGCGGCGGGACGATGTAGGTGGTGAGCGAGATGATTTTCATGCTGGTCTCAGTTGTTCTTGAGTTTCTTGGCGCTGACCAGGTCGCGCGCCGCAAGGTCGAGGATCCGGCCTGCCGCCGCACGCGCCGCCGCGGCATCGCGCATGCGCAGTGCCTCGACCACCTCACGGTGCGCTGCCACCGCTTCCATGCGCCGGGCGAGCGAAATGGTCGCCGTTGCTTCGAGCGAGAATTTCAGCCCGGTGTCGATCAGATTGCCGATCTGGCGGAAGATCGGGTTGTGGCTCGCGGCATAGACGATCTGGTGGAAGGTGATGTCCGAGCGCGAGAAGGCGGCGAGATCCTCGCCGGCATTGGCCATGCCGCGCCAGGCGGCTTCGAGATCGGCGATCTCCTGCAGCGTAGCACGAGTCGCCGCCAGTTCAGCTACCAGAGGTTCGATGGCGCGGCGCGTTTCGAGGATGGCGTCGAACAATTTGTCGTCCAGCGCATGCGGCGCGTGCCAGGCCAGCACCTGCGGGTCGATGATGTTCCAGTTGTCCTGTTCACATACAACCGTGCCGATGCGCGGCCGCGACAGCACCAGCCCCTTGGCGGCCAGCACCTTCAGCGCCTCGCGGATGACGGTGCGGCTGACGCCATATTCGACGCCGAGTTCGTTTTCGGTCGGCAGAGACGAGCCGGCGGGATAGCGTCCGGAAAAGATGTCTGAGGCAAGCGCCTTGGTCACACCGGGCATGACGCGCGGGCGGCGGGTGTCGCCTGATGCCTTCTTCGAAGTTTCGGTCACCTCAGCCCTCCTCCAAGGCGGCGAAACCACTGATCTCGCGTCCCCGGCCTTACCGGATGCGGATGATTTGCGCCAGCGATCCCTGGTCAGAGCATGTAGCTCAATTATCATACCAGATCAATTGACGAGTATGATAAAAGGAATTAGAGACTCTGCATCCGGGCTGAGCGCCCGGCCATCGCTGGGAGGTAATCATGCGACTTCTGAAGACCGCGCTCGTCGCGGGCGCCCTTGCCGTGCTGTCCGTCACGACCATCGCTGCATATGCTCAGGACACCAAGATAGGTTTTATCGTCAAACAGCCCGAGGAGCCGTGGTTCCAGGACGAATGGAAGTTCGCCGACCAGGCCGCCAAGGAGAAGGGTTTTACCCTGGTCAAGATCGGCGCCGAGGACGGTGAGAAGCTGATGTCGGCGATCGACAATCTCGGCGCGCAGGGCGCGCAAGGCTTCATCGTCTGCACGCCTGATGTGAAGCTCGGCCCCGGCATCGTCGCCAAGGCCGCCGCCAACAATCTCAAGCTGATGACGGTTGATGACCGTCTGGTCGGCGCAGACGGGAAGGCGCTGGAAGACGTGCCGCATATGGGCATTTCGGCGACCAAGATCGGCGAGGCCGTCGGCCAGGCGATCGTCGACGAAATGAAGGCGCGCGGCTGGAAGGCCGACGAGGTCGGCGCCATCCGCGTCTCCTATGATCAGTTGCCGACCGCCGTCGACCGGGTCGAAGGCGCCATTTCGGTGCTGAAGGCCAACGGCTTCAAGGCCGAAAACATCTTTGACGCGCCGCAGGCCAAGACCGATACCGAGGCTGCGCTCAATGCGGCGACGGTGGTACTCAACGCCCATGCCGACATCAAGAAGTGGGTCTCCTTCGGCCTCAACGACGAAGCCGTTCTCGGCGCCGTGCGCGCTTCCGAAAGCGTCGGCATCCCGGCCGAAAACGTGATCGGCGTCGGCATTGGCGGCGCGGATTCGGCGATCAACGAGTTCAAGAAGCCGACCGCCACCGGCTTCGTCGGCACGGTGATCATCTCGCCGAAGCGTCACGGCTACGAGACTGCGCTCAACATGTATGACTGGGTCGCCAACAACAAGGAACCCGAGAAGCTCATCCTGACCGCCGGTGCGCTGGCCAAGCGCGACGACTACCAGACGGTCCGCAAGGGTCTCGGCATCGAATAATCCTCCCTGTACAAACAGGCGGCGGCTCACAGTCGCCGCCTGTTTGGCATGGCAAAAGGATAGGCGCCCCATGTCCTTTCTCGACTTCTCGGAAATCACCAAGACCTATCCGGGCGTCAAGGCGCTGTCGGACGTCTCGTTCGGCGTCGACAAGGGCGCCGTGCACGGCCTGATGGGCGAGAACGGCGCCGGCAAATCCACGCTGATCAAGATCCTGTCCGGCGACCAGCATGCCGATGACGGCGAGATCCTCATCGACGGCAAGATGCAAGCCTATGCAACGACGCGAGATGCCTTCGACAATGGCGTCATCGTCATCCACCAGGAACTGCAGCTGGTTCCCGAGCTCACTGTTGCCGAAAACCTCAGCCTCGGCCGCTTCCCCGCCAACGCCGGCATCATCGCCCGTGCCAGGATGCTGGACGATGTTGGCGCCAAGCTGAAATCAGCCGGCATCGACATCGATATCAGCCGCAAGGTCAAGACGCTGTCGATCGGCGAGCGCCAGATGGTCGAGATCGCCAAGGCGATCATGCTCGACGCGCGCGTCATCGCTCTGGACGAGCCGACCTCGTCATTGTCGTCGCGCGAAAGCGAAATCCTGTTTGCCCTGATCGACCGCCTGCGCGGCGAGGGCAAGGTCATCATCTATGTCTCGCACCGGCTGGACGAAGTGTTCCGCCTCTGCGACAGCCTGACCGTGCTGCGCGACGGCAAGCTCGCGGCGCACCATGCGTCGCTGAAAAACGTCACACGCGACCAGGTCGTCGCCGAAATGGTCGGCCGCGAAATCTCCGATATCTGGGGGTTTCGCCCACGCCCGGCCGGCGATGTCCGGCTGAAGGTCGACGCTGTTTGCGGAGTAAAACTGACGACGCCCGCCAGCTTCGAGGTGAGGGCGGGCGAGGTCGTCGGCTTCTTCGGCCTGATCGGCGCGGGGCGCTCGGAACTGATGCGGCTGGTATTCGGCGCCGACCCGCGCTCAGGTGGCACCATTACCGTTGATGGCAAGGTCGTGCATGCCACCGATCCGCATGACGCGATCCGCGCCGGGATCGTTTTGTGCTCGGAAGACCGCAAGCATGACGGCATCATCCAGGGCCGCTCGATCGAGGAGAACATCAACATCTCGTCGCGGCGTCATCACACACGCTTCGGAACCTTGAACCGCGCTAGCGAGATCGCCACCGCCGAGACCTTCATCAAGAAGCTCAAGGTGCGCACGCCGTCGCGCAAGCAGGACATCATCAACCTCTCCGGTGGCAACCAGCAGAAGGTCATTCTCGGCCGCTGGCTGTCGGAGCAGGGCGTGCGCGTGCTTATCGTCGACGAGCCGACACGCGGTATCGATGTCGGCGCCAAAGCGGAAATCTACGAACTGCTCTACCAGCTTGCCGAAGACGGCATGGCGATCGTCGTCGTCTCGTCCGAACTGCCGGAAGTGATGGGCATTTGCGACCGCATCCTAGTGATGTGCGGCGGGCGCATCAGCGCCGAACTCGCGCGCGACCAGTTCGCCGAAAAAGCGATCCTGGCCGCCGCTCTTCCCGATCAGAAAACCCCCGACGCGATCGCATCCTGAGGATCTTTGCCATGACCGATCAGTTGAAGAAGATCCTGCTCGGCGAACAGGGCCTCGTCGTGATCTTCATCGTCGCCTTCGCGCTGGTGTCGCTGCTGGTGCCGAATTTTCTGACCGACCGCAACATGCTCGGCCTGCTGCAATCGGTGGTCACCGTCGGCATCGTCGCCTGCACGATGATGTTCTGCCTCGCCGCGCGCGACTTCGACCTCTCGGTCGGTTCGATCGTTGCTTTCGCCGGCATGGTCGCGGTGATGGCGTCGAACTATACCGGATCGATCATCCTCGGGCTTCTTGCGGCAATCGCCTGCGGCGCCTTCGTCGGCTTCATCAACGGCGTCGTCATCGCCAAGTTCCGCATCAACGCGCTGATCACGACGCTTGCTACCATGCAGATCGTGCGCGGCCTTGCGCTGATCGCATCCGATGGCCGCGCCGTCGGCATCAACAGCCCGGATTTCTACCAACTGGCGCTGTCGAAGCTGTTCGGCATTCCGACGCCGGTCTGGGTCCTGGCCGTGCTGTTCTGCATCTTCGGTTTTGTCCTCAATCGTACCGTGTTCGGCAAGAACACGCTGGCCATCGGCGGTAACCCGGAGGCTTCGCGCCTGGCCGGCGTCAATGTCGACTGGACGCGCATCTGGATCTTTGCGCTGCAAGGCGTGGTTTGCGGCATCGCCGGCATCCTTTTGGCCTCGCGCATCACGTCGGGCCAGCCCAATGCGGCGGTGGGGCTTGAACTCTCGGTCATCTCGGCCTGCGTGCTCGGCGGCGTCTCGCTTGCCGGCGGCCGCGCCACCATGTCGGGCGTCATCGTCGGCGTGCTGATCATGGGCATCGCCGAAAACGCCATGAACCTGCTCAACATCGCAGCCTTCTACCAATACATTGTGCGCGGCGTGATCCTGCTGCTTGCCGTTTTGCTCGACAATCTGCGTTCGTCGGCACTGGGCCGGCGCTGATCCGTCTTCCAGTGGAGTGACAGCCATGGCTGAGCGCCTGTCCGGCAAACGCATCTTCCTCACCGGCGCCGCGCAAGGCATCGGGCTTGCCATCGCCGAGGCCTGCCTGGCCGAAGGGGCAAAACTGTTCCTGGTCGATCGCGACGGCGCGCTGCTGGACAAAACGGTCGCCGGCCTTGCCGCACCGCAGGGCCATGTCGGACATACCGCAGCCGACATCAGCGACGGGGCCGCGATTGCCGCTGCCGTCAGCCGGGCGACCGACGCGATCGGGCCGATCAACGCGCTGATCAACAATGCCGGGATGAATGTGTTCTCGACGCCGCTCGAGGCGACCGAGGAGGAGTGGAATCGCAATTTCGATGTCAACGTCAAAGGCGCCTGGAACTGCGCCAAGGCGGTGCTGCCGGCAATGATCGCAAATGGCGGTGGCGCGATCCTCAACATCGCCTCGACGCACAGCTTCACCATCATCCCTCATACCTTCCCCTATCCCGTGGCCAAGCACGCGCTGCTTGGGCTGACCAAGTCGCTGGCGCTGGAATATGCCGGGCAGCGCGTGCGCGTGAACGCGCTGGCGCCCGGTTATGTCGAGACGCAGAAGGCGACCGACTATTGGAACAGTTTTGCCGATCCGGTTGCGGCGCGCGCCAAGACGCTGGCGCTGCATCCCGGCGGCCGCATCGCCTCGGCGCGCGAGATCGCGCTGGCCGCTGTGTTCATGATTTCTGAGGAGTGCCCGTTCATGAACGCGGCGACCCTCGTCGTCGATGGCGGGCTCAGCCAGCTACAGCATCCCGCCTGAACGCTGGAGAGGCTCTATTTCTACCGCATCGACCGCCGGCCTAATGGAGCAAGCAGTCGCGATCAGAAACGCTCGCGATAGGCGCGCGGATTGGTGCCCAGCACGCGCAGAAAGCCGCGCCGCATGGTTTCTTCCGAGCCGAAACCGCAGCGGCGGGCCGTCTGGTTGACGGGCTGGCCCCGCTCCAGCATCCGCCGCGCCGCCTCGATCCGGATCTCCTCGATCGCGCGGGCAGGTGTCCGGCCGGTGGCCTCGCGATAGCGCCGCGAGAAGCTGCGCGGGCTCATATTGGCGTGGTCGGCCAACTGCGTGAGCGACAGGTCACCGGCCAGATTTTCGAGGATCCAGCCATGCAGCCGGTCGAAGCGCCCGTCGCCTTGCTGCAGCTTGAGGGTCTGGCTGAATTGCGCCTGGCCACCGGGACGTTTCAGGAAGACCACCAACTCGCGCGCCACGCCGAGCGCCGTGTGCCGGCCAAGGTCGGCCTCGACGAGGGAGAGGGCGAGATCGATCCCCGCCGTTACGCCGGCGGATGTCCAGACATTGCCGTCGCGGATGAAGATCGGATCGGGTTCGAGCCGGACCGCGGGAAAGCGCCGGGCGAACTCCGCGCAGCGTCCCCAATGGGTCACCGCGCGGCGGCCGTCGAGCAGGCCAGCCGTCGCCAGCAGCATGGCGCCGCTGCAGACGGAAGCGGTTCGGGTGGCATCGCGCGAGCGACCGGCGATCCACTGGACCAGCACGGGATCGTCGCAGGCCGCGTTGACGCCCCATCCTCCGGGGACAAGCAGCGTGTCGATCTTACCTCCGTGGGTTGGCAGCACTGCTGCCTCCAGCACGAGACCGGCCGATGTCCGGATGCGCGGTGAGGCGGCGGCGACCACGACCTCGTAAGGAGCCGGTTCGCCGGCCTGCCTTTTGAAATCATTGGCGCTGGCAAAGACCTGCAGCGGTCCGCTGACGTCGAGGAGCTGGATGTCGGGATAGGCAAGTACTTCGATACGGCGCATTGGTTTGGCCCGAAGCGAGGGATGAATGGCAATCGTGCCAAACCATGATGCCGTAGATTGCCGGAAGTCAACCCACGGAGATTTCCATGCCCCTTCGTTTCGGCATCCTCGTATTCCCCGACGTCCAACAACTCGACCTCACCGGCCCATACGAAGTCCTGGCATCGGCCAAGGATGCCGAGGTGGAACTGATCTGGAAGGATCGCACCCGGTGACGTCATCGACGCGCCTCTCGCTGACGCCAACCGCGACCTTTGACGATTGCCGGCCCCTCGACGTGCTGTGCATTCCTGGCGGGGGCGGGGTCAACGCGCTGCTGGAGGACCAGACAGTCCTCGATTTCGTGTGGGAGCGCGCGGGGCAGGTGCGCTACATCACCTCCGTTTGCAGCGGTGCCCTGGTGCTTGGGGCGGCCGGACTGCTGAGGGGCAAGCGCGCGACCACGCACTGGTATGCGCATGATTTCCTTGAGGAGTTCGGAGCGATCCCGGTCGACGAGCGTATCGTCGAAGACGGCAAACTCATCACCGCCGGCGGCGTCACTTCGGGGATCGACTTCGGCCTGGCGCTGGTTGCGAGGCTGCTTGGACAGGAGGAGGCCGAGATCGTGCAGCTCTCGCTCGATTACGCCCCGGCTCCTCCCTTTCGGTCCGGCACGCCCGCCGAGGCGTCGCCTGCGGTGCTGGCGCAGGCAAAAAAGCGCCTCTCTGGTTCGAGGCGGGTTCGCGAGGCAATCTTCGCTCGCTGGCGCGAGGCTCGCGCCGCCGCTGCGCCGGCGCGCATCCACGGCTGAAGCAGCAAGGCCGAAGGTGCATCCCTGGCCCTTCGGCCTTGCTCCGTTTCCACTGTTGACAGGTCCCTTCGTCTGTGCAGAAATTGGTTGGACCATTGAACCACTTCGGTAATAGCCCCTGTGACCGAATTCAGCCTTCCGCCGATCCAGACGACGGCCCGCGACGACGCGGTGCTGAAGGCGTTGGCCGGCTTCGTCATGCGCGAGAAACTGGAACCCGGTGAGAGGCTGCCGACCGAACGCATCCTCGCTGAGCGTCTGAAGGTCAGCCGCAACACGGTGCGCGAGGCGCTGACGCGCTGGGAAGGGCTTGGCCTGGTCGAGCGCCGGCAGGGCTCGGGCACCTATCTCAAGGCCGCCGTCTCGCTCGACATGCTGCACATGCCGCTGACGCTTGCCGGCGGCAATGATTTCACCGGCCTGATGCGCACGCTGGAAATCCGCCGCGCGCTGGAAGCGGAAGCCGCCGCCCTTTGCGCCATTCGTGCCGACAAGGACGACCTCGCCGAGATCGAGCGCAAGCTCGACATCATGGAGGAAGAGTTTCTCAGCCGCGCCGGCATGTCGTCGGAAGAGGACTGGGAATTCCATCAGGCGATCTACCGCGCCTGCGGCAATCCGCTGTTCGAGCAGATTATCGCCGCCATGCACGAACTGTTCCACCGCTTCTGGGAACATCCGCTCGGCGTGCGCGATTTCGGCCACGCAAGCTTTCCCTACCACCGCACCATGTTCGACTGCATCGCCGCGCACGATCCGGAAGGCGCCCGGGCCGAAGCGCTGAAGCTGATCGCCACGGTCGAGGACGATTTGAAGCGCGGCGCCGCCAACCTCAAACTTTCGGTCCGCACATGAACGAGCACAGCTTCGACCCAGGCATTTCCGGCAGCGACTATCTCGCCGAGGCGGCGACGCTTCTGGCGCATGACGACCCGTTCCCCGGCAATGCGGTGGTGCCGCCGATCTACCAGACCTCGCTGTTCACCTTCGCCAGCTATGCCGACATGGCCGACACCTTTGCCGGGCGCAGGAAACAGCCGATCTATTCGCGCGGCGACAATCCGACGGTGATGGAATTCGAGTCGCGCGTCGCAGCGCTTGAAGGTGCTGAAGCCGCACGTGGTTTTTCGAGCGGCATGGCTGCGATCAGCGCGACGTTGCTGGCTTTCGTCGGCGCAGGCGAACGCATCCTTGCGGTGCGCAATTGCTATGGCGACGCCTACCGACTGTTCGAGCGGTTGTTCCCGCGCCTGCACATCAAGGTCGACTATGTCGACGGCTCCGATCCGGATGCGGTGGCCGCGGCTCTTCCCGGCGCCAAACTGCTCTATCTGGAAAGCCCGACCTCGATGAGGTTCGAGCTGCAGGATCTCGAACATCTGACGCGGCTGGCGAAAGAGCAGGGCATCGTCACCACCATCGACAATTCCTGGGCGACGCCGGTGTTCCAGAAGCCGATCCTGCACGGCGTCGATCTGGTGCTGCACTCGGCCTCGAAATATCTCGGCGGCCACAGCGATACCGTCGCCGGCGTGGTGGCGGGCTCGGCCGCCCATATCAAGCACATCAACGACCAGACCTATTCGCAGCTCGGCGCAAAGCTGTCGCCCTTCGAGGGCTGGCTGCTGTTGCGCGGCCTGCGCACGCTGCCGCTGAGACTGCCGCATCACATGAAGAGCGGGCTTACCATCGCCGAGCGGCTGAAGGCGCATGACAAGGTCGAGCGGGTCAATCATCCCGCCTATTCCAATCATCCCGGCAAGAAGACACTTGCCGGCTATGCCGGGCTGTTCTCCTTCGAGGTGACGGAGGATGTCGACATTCCCGCTTTCGTCGATGCGCTCAAATTCTTCCGCATCGGCGTCAGCTGGGGCGGACATGAAAGCCTGGTCGTGCCGGCAAAGGCCTCTCTCGAGCAGACGCCGGGTCTCAATTCGATGGCGCGCTTCGGCGTCAGCCCCCGAACCATCCGCCTCAATGTCGGATTGGAAAGCGTCGAGGACCTTTGGGCCGACATCGGCCAGGCCTTCGACAAAGCAAAAAAATGACTGGGTTCAAAATGGGAGTTCTGAACATGAAAAGACTGAGCATCATGCTTGCCACCGCTGCCGGCCTGGCGATCTCCGCCAGCAGCGTGCTGGCCGATACCACGCTCAAGCTGGTCGAGGTCATCACCAGCCCGCAGCGCACCGAATTCCTGAAGAAGCAGATCGCCGAGTTCGAGGCCGCCAATGCCGGCGTCAAGGTCGAGGTGGTCTCGCTGCCCTGGGGTCAGGCCTTCGAGAAATTCCTGACCATGGTGCAGGCGGGCGATACGCCCGACATCGTCGAGATGCCGGAGCGCTGGATGGGCCTCTACGCCACCAACGGCCAGCTCGAGGATCTCGGGCCGTTCATGGCCAAGTGGGACGACGCCAAGACACTCGGCGATCGGGCCAAGCAGTTCGGCTCGACCGTCAACAATACCCAATTCATGATCCCATACGGCTACTATGTGAATGCGCTGTTCTGGAACAAGAAGCTGTTCAAGGAGGCCGGTCTCGACGGCCCGCCGGCGACACTCGACGACTTCATCGCCGACTCCAAGAAGATCTCCGCCATTCCAGGCAAGTACGGCTATTGCCTGCGTGGTGGGCCGGGCGCCTTCAACGGCATGCACATGTTCATGAACATCGCCGCTGGCAAGGGCGGCTACTTCAACGAGGACGGCACCTCGACGATCAACGAGGAGGGCTCGGTCAAGGGCCTGCAGATGCTGGCGGACATGTACAAGGACGGGCTGGCGCCCAAGGATGCGGTGAGCTGGGGCTTCAACGAAACCGTCACCGGCTTCTATTCCGGCACCTGCGCCATGCTCAACCAGGATCCGGATGCGCTGATCGGCATTGCCGACAAAATGAGCGCCGACGATTTTGCCGTGGCGCCGCTGCCTGTGGGGCCAAGCGGCAAATCCTATCCGACGCTGGGCTATGCCGGCTGGGCGATGTTCGCCAATTCGCAGCACAAGGACGATGCCTGGAAGCTGATGGCGACGCTGTTGTCGCCCAAGGACAATCTCGAATGGGCCAAGGAAGTCGGCGTCGTGCCGATCCACAATGGCGCCGACCAGGATGCCCACTTCAAGACCGAGCAGTTCAAAGGCTGGTTCACCGAACTCAGCGACACTTCCAAATATGAAATGGTGACGCCGCCGACACATCTGGAGAACCTCGGCAATTTCGTCGACCAGGTGGCGATCAAGAATTTCCAGGAAGTGCTCCTCGGCCAGAAGTCGGCCAAGGACGTTGCCGATCAATGGGCCGCGTTCCTGACCAAGGAACAGCAGGACTGGCTGGCCAAGAACAAGAAGTAGTTCTTCCACCTTCTCCCCGTTTACGGGGAGAAGGTGGCCCGAATGCATGTCGCCCAAAAGTGCGTAGCGGTTTTGGGACAACGACATGCACAGACAGGCCCGGATGAGGGGCAGCACCAGCACCCCAAGGCTAGCGCTGCCCCTCATCTGCCTGCCCGTCCTCCGCAGCAGCTGTGCTGCAGCTACGGAGGGTGGACCGGCATCTTCCTCGTGAGCGGGTAGGACGCTTGTCGCCAATCCCGGCGCTCCTCCAGGAGACGATTTAGCACCCAATGACCTACGCCGTGTCCGAAATACGATCCGCAGGCCGGCCGCGAAAGAAGCGGCTGACGCATGCCGCCATCGAGCCCTGGTTGTATCTCTCGCCGGCGATTGTGCTTCTGGTCGTGGTGCTTTTGGTGCCGCTGATCATCGGCATCAGCTATTCCTTCCGCAAATTCTCCGCCTTCAAATCCGAATATGTCGGCCTCGGCCAGTATCAGGCGATGCTGACCGACCAGGTGCTGGGGCAGGCGCTGGTCAACACGCTCTGGTGGACCGTCGCCAGCCTTTTCTTCCAGTTCTTCCTCGGCCTGGGTCTGGCGTTGCTGCTCGACAAACCGTTTGTCGGGCGCAAGTTCGTGCAGGCGGTGGTGTTCCTGCCCTGGGCGGTGCCATCTTTCCTGTCGGGCCTGACCTGGGCGTGGCTGTTCAATCCGATCATCGGACCACTGCCGCATTGGCTCTTCACGCTCGGGCTGAAGGCCGAGCCGACCAATGTGCTGTCCGATCCGGCGACCGCCATGTGGGGGCCGATCATCGCCAACATCTGGTTCGGCATTCCGTTCTTCGCCATCACGCTGCTGGCGGCGCTGAAGTCGATCCCTTCGGAACTGCATGAGGCGGCCGCAATCGACGGCGCTTCGCCCTGGCAGCGCTTCACCAAGGTGACGCTGCCGTTCCTGGCGCCGACCATCGTCATCACCGTCATGCTGCGTACGATCTGGATCGCGACCTTCGCCGATCTGATCTTTGTCATGACCGAGGGCGGGCCGGCCGGCTCGACCAGCACGGTGCCGGTCTACATCTATGTCAGCGCCTTCAAGTCGCTGGACAAGGGCTATGCCTCCGCAGTGGCGGTGCTGCTACTGGTACTGCTCATCGCCTATGCGATCGCGCTGATCGCCATCCGCCGGTTGCTGGTGAGGCACGTCTGATGATTGCCGGACGCTCTACCTCCTCGCGCATCTTCAGCGGCGTCGGCCTCTACGCGGCGATTGCCGCCTATATGATCTTCGCCCTGTTCCCGATCTTCTGGACGCTGAAGATTTCGGTGACGCCGGAGCGGCTGCTCTATTCCGAGGGCATCACGCTGTGGCCGTCGCAGACGACCTTCCGCAACTTCATCACTGTCCTGGAAGCCTCTGACTTCCCCCGCTATTTCCTCAACAGCGTTATCGTCTCGGTGTCGACTGCGGCGCTCGTCACGGTCATCGCCACGCTCGCCGGTTACGCCATGTCGCGCTTCACCTTTCGCGGCAAGGCGACACTGGCGATCATGCTTCTGCTGACGCAAACCTTTCCGCTGGTCATGGTCATTCCGCCGATCTACCGCGTCATGGGCGAGCTTGGCCTGACCAACAGCCTTGTCGGGCTGATCATCATCTACACCGCCTTCAACACCGCCTTCGCCACGTTCCTGATGCAGTCCTTCTTCGACGGCATTCCGAAGGACCTCGAAGAAGCGGCGATGATCGACGGCTGCACGCGGGCGCAGGCGATGCGCAAGGTGATCGTGCCGCTGACCTTGCCCGGCATGGGCGCCACGCTTGGCTTCGTCTTCACCGCCGCCTGGAGCGAATTGCTGTTCGCGCTGATGCTCATTTCCAGCGACGACCAGAAGACATTTGCCGTCGGCCTGCTCACCTATATCGGCAAGTTCGCCGTCGACTGGGGGCAGATGATGGCGGCGTCGATCCTGGCGCTGATCCCGGTCTGCATCTTCTTTGCCTTCCTGCAACGCTATCTCGTCACCGGCCTCACTGCCGGCGCAGTCAAAGGATAATCGATGGCTTCCGTTACGCTGCAAAACCTCGAGAAGGACTACGGTTCGCTGCGCATCCTGCACGGCGTCGACCTCGAGATCGCCGATGGCGAGTTCGTCGTTCTGGTCGGCCCGTCCGGCTGCGGCAAGTCGACCCTTTTGCGCATGATTGCCGGGCTGGAGGAAGTGTCGGGCGGCGAGATCCATATCGGCGATCGGCTGGTCAACGATGTCGCGCCGAAGGACCGCGATATTGCCATGGTGTTCCAGTCCTACGCGCTCTATCCGCACATGGATGTGTCGTCGAATATGGGCTTCAGCCTGCTGTTGAAGAAGGCGGAGAAGACGAGGATCGACGGCAGGGTAGGGGCGGCAGCAAAGCGGCTCGGCCTCGACAATTTTCTCAGCCGTCTGCCCAGGCAACTGTCCGGCGGCCAACGCCAGCGCGTCGCCATGGGCCGGGCCATCGTGCGTGATCCCAAAGTGTTCCTGTTCGACGAACCGCTCAGCAATCTCGACGCCAAATTGCGCGTGCATATGCGCGCCGAGATCAAGGCGCTGCACCAGCAGCTCAAGACCACATCGGTCTATGTCACCCACGACCAGATCGAAGCCATGACTATGGCCGACCGCATCGTCGTCATGCATGACGGTTACGTCCAGCAGGTCGGCCATCCGCTCGAACTCTACGATCGGCCGATCAACACCTTCGTCGCCGGCTTCATCGGCTCGCCCGGCATGAACTTTTTTCCGGCGACAGTGGCCAAGGGCGGCAAGGTGGACGCGGTGCTGGCCGACGGCCAGAAGCTGAGATTGCCTGATGGCTTGCCATTGAAGGATGGCGATGTGCTCACCGTCGGGCTACGGCCGGAGCACATCCAGCTTGCCGACGATGGTCCGCTCAGGGCAGAGGTCGAGGTGGTCGAGCCGCTCGGCCTGTCGACGCAGTTCTATGTCCGGCTCGCCAACCAGCTGGTTTGTGTCTTCGTCATGGGACGCAGCACTATCCGGCCTGGCGATAAGGTGCGGCTGTCTGCCGATCCGGCGGCGCTGCATCTGTTCGATCCCGCAAGCGGCAACCGCATCGGGTAATCCTATCGAAGGCTGCCCAGGCTGGCATACATGCCGGTGGTGCGGAACTGCGTCGGGTTGATGCCGTAGAGCCGGCGGAAGACTTTCGAGAAATAGTTGGCGTCCTCGAAGCCGCACAGGATGGCGACCTCCTTGACTGGCAGGAAATCGGCTTTGGTTAGCAGCTTCGCCGCCCGCTGCAGCCGCTGCTGCAGCACGAACTCGGCCGGCGGAACGCCTTCGCTCTCGGCGAAGCAGCGCGAGAAATGGGCGCGGCTGAGGCCGCTGATCTGGACGAGCTCGGCCACGGGCAAGGGCTTGTCGAGATTGGCGTTGATATGATCGATGACCGGCTGCATGACGCTCTGTTTCTCAGTCAAGGCGTGCGAGCCGAAGACATCGTCGTAAAGCGCCATCGCCGCCTCATAGGCGATTGCCGAAGCAGCGCCAGGCGAAGCGCCGCCCTTGATCAGGCGCAGGCTGCAATCGGCGAGATGATCAATCGTCTCCGGCTGCAGCCGAAACACCGGGCCGGAGACGCTGAGTATGGATTTGTGGACGCGCAGCGCCTCCTCGCCATTCATCGAGATCCAGAAATATTCCCAGCGGTCGCCCTTCTCCAGCCAGTAGCGATGGTTGTGCGGCACCAGCACCAGCAGCGTGTCGTTGGCCTGCAGGCGGTAGTTGCGGTTCTCGTAGCGCAGCTGGCCGGTGCCGCTGATCGTGTGCTGCAGCACGGTGAACGGCGTCTGGCCGCGCTTGCGCCCATCCCAGTCGTAAGTCACGCCCTCGCGTACTTCATAGCCGGTGCTGGTCGGCATGGCATGCAGGCGCTGGCGGCCGCGCGGCAGCGAAATGGTGCGCATCAACTGTCCGTTGGCGATCAGATCATGCAGCACAAAATTACCCTCGAAAGCATAATCGTTCTCTGGCCGCGCCCTGGAATAACGGCATAATCCAAATCCTGAGAACGCGAAAGACCCGCGGTCGAGGAGCGGGCGGGAGGAGAACGAGCCGGAATTCCGGCTCGAATGGCATGCGCGCCAAGGCGGGCCGCCATTCCCTTTCCTGTTGCTCCTTACCCGGCATTCGAATGCATCGAGGTGAGGTGATGAGTTTCAAAATCGCTATTATCGGCGCCGGCAGCGTCGGCTTCACCAAGAAGCTGTTCACCGATATTTTGTGCGTCCCGGAATTCAGCGACATCGAATTCGCGCTGACCGATCTCAGCGAACACAATCTGCAAATGATCAAGGCGATCCTCGACCGCATCGTCGAGGCCAACAAGCTGCCGACCAGGGTGACGGCGACGACCGACCGCCGCAAGGCGCTGGAAGGCGCGCGCTACGTCATCAGCTGCGTGCGGGTGGGCGGGCTCGAAGCCTATGCCGACGATATCCGCATTCCCTTGAAATACGGCATCGACCAGTGCGTCGGTGACACGATTTGCGCCGGGGGCATCCTCTACGGCCAGCGCAACATCCCGGTCATCCTCGACTTCTGCAAGGATATATTGGAGGTCGCCGAGCCAGGCGCCAAATTCCTCAACTATGCCAACCCGATGGCGATGAACACCTGGGCGGCGATTGAATATGGCAAGGTCGATACGGTCGGCCTCTGCCACGGTGTCCAGCACGGCGCCGAACAGATCGCCGAAGTGCTCGGCGCCAAGTCGCACAGCGAACTCGATTATGTCTGCTCCGGTATCAACCACCAGACCTGGTTCATCGATTTGCGGCTCAACGGCCGCAAGATCGGCAAGGACGAACTGGTGGCTGCCTTCGAGGCGCATCCGGTCTATTCGCAGCAGGAAAAGCTGCGCATCGACGTGCTGAAGCGCTTCGGCGTCTACTCCACCGAAAGCAACGGTCATCTCTCCGAATATCTGCCCTGGTATCGCAAGCGGCCGGACGAAATCACCCGCTGGATCGACATGTCCGATTGGATCCATGGCGAGACCGGCGGCTATCTTCGCTACTCCACGGAAACCCGCAACTGGTTCGAGACGGAATATCCGCAATTCCTCGAAGCGGCGTCGAAGCCGCTCGACGTATCGAAGCGCTCGAACGAACATGCCAGCCATATTCTCGAAGCGCTGGAGACGAACCGCGTCTATCGCGGCCACTTCAACGTCAAGAACACCGGCATCATCACCAATCTGCCGCAGGACGCGATCATCGAATCGCCCGGCTTCGTCGATCGCTTCGGCATCAACATGGCGTCAGGCATCACGCTGCCGGAAGCCTGCGCGGCCACCTGCATGGCTTCGATCAACGTCCAGCGCATGTCGGTGCATGCGGCTGTTACGGGCGACATTGACCTGCTCAAGCTCGCGGTGCTGCACGATCCGCTGGTGGGTGCGGTGTCGACGCCGGAAGAGGTCTGGCAGATGGTCGACGAGATGGTCGTCGCCCAGGCGCGTTGGCTGCCGCAATACGCCGATGCCGTGCCGGCCGCCAAGGAGCGGCTTTCGAAATCGATGGTGAAAACCCGCGACTGGGCGGGTGCGGCGCGGCGCAAAGTGCGCTCGATCGAGGAACTGCGCGCCGAAAAAACGGCCCTGAAACAGGCCGGCTGAGAATGATGGCAGGCGGACAGCGGGAGGCCGGTTCGCCAATCAGCCATCATGAATAGATGCGGGCAGCAGCAGACGTCGAAACATCTGGGAGGAACACAATGAGGAACTTTCGTGGAATTGGCATTCTCGCCGGTCGAAGAATTGGCATTCTCGCCGGGCTGGCGCTGAGCGTCTCGGCATCGGCGCTTGGCAGTGCATACGCGTCCGAGCCGACCACGCCGCCGGCGCCGGCGGCGTTTCCCGCCGAGGGCAAGATCAAATACGTCGCCCGCGATTCCATCCTGGAGTTCAAGGCGCTGCCCGAATATCACGAGCCCGAGTGGGTCACCGAGAAATACGTCAAGACTGGCAAGCTGCCGCCGGTCAAGGATCGCCTGCCGAAGGAGCCGCTGGTGTTCAAGACCGGCAACATGCCGGACGGCATCGGCGTTTATGGCGACACCATGCGCCACGTCATTGGCGGCCGGCCGGAAGGCTGGAATTATGGCGCCGGCCAGACCCAAGGATGGGGCGGCATCGACATCGGCCTTTCGGAATGCCTGACGCGCACCGCGCCTTTGTTCCAGGTCGAGGCCAAGGACACCGAGCCGCTGCCCAACCTCGCCAGGAGCTGGGACTGGTCGAAGGATGGCCACACGCTGACGATGCACCTGGTCGAAGGCGCCAAATGGTCGGACGGCGTTGCCTTCAATGCCGACGATGTCATGTTCTACTGGGACGACGAGGTCGTCGATCCCAATGTCTCGCCGTTGAACGGCGCCACAGCGGAAACCTTCGGTGTCGGCACGACGCTGAAGAAGGTCGACGACTACACCGTCGAGTGGACCTTCAAGGACGCTTTCCCCAAACAGTATCTCTACGCCATGGCCTACGGCACCTTCTGCCCCGGCCCGGCGCATATCCTGAAGCCGCAGCATCCGAAGTACTCGAAGAATACCTACGAGCAGTTCAAGAACGCGTTCCCGCCGGAATATATGAACATTCCGGTGATGGGTGCCTGGGTGCCGGTGGAGTATAGGCCCGACGACATCATCGTCTTGCGCCGCAATCCCTACTACTGGAAGGTCGACGAGAAGGGCAACCAGCTGCCCTATCTCAACGAACTGCACTACAAGCTGTCGACCTGGGCCGACCGCGACGTGCAGGCGGTGGCAGGGGCCGCCGACTTCTCCAACCTCGAGCAGCCGGAGAATTTCGTCGCTTCGCTGAAGCGAGCGGCGGACAAGGACGCGCCGGCCCGGCTCGCCTTTGGCCCGCGCCTGATCGGCTACAATCTGCGCATGAACTTTTCCGCCAATGGCTGGGGCAATCCCGACGAACGCGGCCAGGCGATCCGCGAGCTCAATCGCAATGAGGACTTCCGCAAGGGCATTACCATGGCGCTCGACCGCAAGGCGCTCGGCGACTCGCTGGTCAAGGGGCCGTTCACCGCCATCTACCCCGGTGGCTTTTCCTCGGGCACCAGCTTCTATGACCGCAACTCGACCGTCTACTATCCCTTCGACATCGAGGGCGCCAAGGCGGAACTGGCCAAGGCTGGTCTCAAGGATACGGATGGCGACGGCTTCGTGAACTTCCCGGCCGAGACCGCCGGCGGCAAGAATGTCGAGATCGTGATGCTGGTCAACAATGACTACGGCACCGACAAGAGCCTGGCCGAAGGCGTCGTCGGCCAGATGGAAAAGCTTGGCATCAGGGTCGTGCTCAACGGCCTCAACGGCACCCAGCGTGATGCGTCGCAATATTCCGGCCGCTTCGACTGGCTGATCAGGCGCAACGAGCAGGAGCTGACCTCCGTCGTGCAGAACACCGTTCAACTCGCGCCCGTCGGCCCCAAGACCAGCTGGGATCACCGCGCGCCCGAAAGCGGCGTGGTCGACCTGATGCCGTTCGAAAAGGAGCTTGTCGACATCGTCAACAAGTTCGTCTCCTCGTCAGACAATGACGAGCGCGCCAGCCTGATGAAGACGTTCCAGAAGATCTCGACGGAGCATGTCTACAATATCGGACTGACCGAATATCCCGGCGCCCTGATCATCAACAAGCGCTTCTCCAACATCCCGCAGGGAACGCCGATCTTCATGTTCAACTGGGCCGAGGATTCGATCGTGCGCGAACGCGTCTTCGTCGCCGCCGACAAGCAGCAGAAATACGAACTCTTTCCCGACCAGCTTCCCGGCAAGCCCGGCGACAAGGGTCCGACGAACTGAGTTTCCTCCCCTGGCTGACGCCCGGCCGCGCTGCGCGCGCGGCCGGGACGGAGTAAGGTCAGCGGCAACAGATTAGATCCAAGGAGGAGAAACGGTCCGATGCTGCGATTCCTGGCCATGCGCATAGCATCGGCGGTGCCGGTCATGGTCATCCTGAGCCTGGTCACCTTTGCCATCATCCAGGCGCCGCCGGGCGACTATGCCGACTATATCCGTTCGCAGCTCATCAACCAGGGCGGGGCGTCTTTTGCCGAAGCCGACGCGCAGGCGCAGGCCTATCGGGTCGAGCACGGCCTCGATAAACCGCTGCCCGTCCAGTACCTGAACTGGGTCGCCGGCATCATCACCCGCGGCGATTTCGGCTACAGCCTCTATTACAACAAGCCGGTCGCCGCCGTGGTCGGCGAGCGGCTGCCGCGCACGCTGCTGCTGGCATTGGTCTGCCATCTGCTGGCGTCGGTGCTCGGCATCACCTTCGGCATCTGGGCGGCGACCAGGCAATACACCTGGATTGACTCGGCGCTGTCGGCAATCTCCTTCCTCGGCATGACGGTGCCGCGCTTCCTGATGGCGCTGATCATCGTCTATCTCCTGGTCTTCCAGTTCAACGTGTCGGAGATCGGCAGCTTCTTCTCGCCGCAATATGGCGGCGCGCCGTGGTCGTGGGCGAAATTCGCCGACCTCGTCAAGCATGTCTGGCCGGTGGTGGCGATCGCCACCTTCGGCGGGCTCGCCTACAATATGCGCGTCATGCGCGGCAATCTGCTCGATACGCTGAACGCGCAATATGTCGAGACGGCCAAGGCCAAGGGCCTGACCGGCAGCGCCGTCGTCATGCGCCATGCCGTGCCCAACGCGCTGCACCCGCTCATCATGTATCAGGGCGTGGTGCTGCCCTACATGCTGACCGGCGAGATCGAGACGGCGATCATCTTTGCGCTGCCGACGGTCGGGCCGGCCATTGTCGGCTCGATGGCGGTCGGCGACGTCTATGTCACGGCGACCTTCATGATGGTGCTGTCGGCAACGCTGATCGTCGGCAACATCATCGCCGACATGCTGCTCGCGCTGCTCGATCCGCGCGTGCGCCAGTTCAGGGAGAGCTAGATGCTGGCGCGCGACCCATCCCCGCCGCCGCCACCGGCTGAAGCAACCGCGATTGCGACCTCGCGCGGCAATGAGAGCTATATGGCGCTGGTCTGGCGCCGGCTGAGGCGCTCCTGGACCGGCATGGCTGGGCTGATCCTGGTCGTGCTTCTGGTGCTGATGGCGCTGTTTGCCGATTTCTTCGCGCCGATGGACCCCAAGGTGACCGATGTCGCTTTCGCCCCGCCGCAAGTGATGAGTTTTCATGACAGAGACGGGAATTTCGTGCTCCAGCCGCGGGTCTATGCGCTGGCGGATTCTGCAGACCTCGACCCGGTCACCTTCCAGCCGGTCGTCGGGCCGGATTACGAGCATCCGCGCCTGCTCGGCTTCTTCGTCAAGGGCGCCGACTACCGGCTGCTTGGCCTAATCCCCGCCAACCGGCATTTCTTCGCTTCGGCCGACGGCCAGCCGGTGCATTTTCTCGGCACCGACAAATTCGGCCGCGATGTGCTGTCGCGCGCCATCCAGGGCTCGCGTGTCTCGCTGATGATAGCGCTGACGGTGGTGTTCATCATCACCGTCATCGGCACCACGGTCGGCATGGTCTCGGGCTATTTCGGCGGCCGCTTCGACGTCTGGATGCAGCGCTTCGTCGAGCTGGTGCTCGCCTTCCCGCAATTGCCGCTCTATCTTGCGCTGACGACGCTGATCCCGGTGACCGCGCCGACCAACGTCTTCCTCGCCTTCGTCATCATCGTCATGTCGGCGCTGGGCTGGGCGCAGATGTCGCGCGAGGTGCGCGGCAAGACGCTGGCGCTGGCGCGGATCGACTATGTGCGCGCTGCCATGGCGGTTGGCGCCACCGACATGCGTATCATCATGCAGCACATTTTTCCCAATGTGATGAGCCACGTCATCGTCGCCGTGACGATCGCGATCCCGACGGTGGTACTGCTCGAAGCCTTTCTCGGCTTCCTCGGCTTCGCCGTGAAACCGCCGCTGATCTCATGGGGGCTGATGCTGCAGGACACGGCTACCTATTCGGTCATCGGCACCTATCCGTGGATCCTGTCGCCGGTCGGCTTCGTGCTGATCACCGTCTTTGCCTTCAACGCGCTGGGCGACGGCCTGCGCGATGCCGTCGATCCCTATTGAGGTGGCCGGGATGACCGTAGCGCTCGCAGCCACCTTCGCACCAGCCGTCCGGCTCGACCATGCCGGCCGCCACGACCAACCCATCATCGATGCCCGCAACATCGAGGTCGCCTTCAAGGTCGAGCACGGCGTCGTCGACGCGGTGAAGGATGTCTCGTTCCAGCTTTATCGCGGCGAGACGATCGCCATCGTCGGCGAGTCCGGTTCCGGCAAATCGGTAACGGCCCGCGCTGTCATGGGGCTCTTGTCGAAGCGGGCCACCGTGTCGCCGAAATCCACAATCGACTATTGCGGGCAGGACATACTGAAGTTCGCCGAGAGCGCCCGGCGCAAGCTGCGCGGCAACCGCATTTCGATGATCTTCCAGGAGCCGATGAGCTCGCTCAACCCGATCTATACGGTCGGCAGCCAGATCGTCGAGGCGATCAGGGTGCATCGAAAGGTCAGCCGCAAGCAAGCCTGGGCGCGGGCGCTCGAGCTTTTGCGGCATGTCCAGATCCCCGAGCCGGAAGCACGCATCAAGCAGTATCCGCACCAGATGTCGGGCGGGCAGCGCCAGCGCGTGATGATCGCCATGGCGCTCGCCAACGACCCCGATGTGCTGATCGCCGACGAGCCGACGACGGCGCTCGACGTCACGGTCCAGGCGCAGATCCTCAATTTGATCCGTAATCTGCAAAAAGAACTCAGGATGGCGGTCATCCTGATTACCCACGACCTCACCGTGGTGCGGAAATTCTCCGACTATGTATATGTCATGCAGCATGGCGAGATGTGCGAGCACAACGTCACCGAGCGGCTGTTCGCCGACCCGCAGCATGCCTATACCAAGCGGCTGCTCGCTTCAGAGCCGCACGGCAAGCCGCAGCCGCTGCCGGAAAACAGCGGCACCATCCTCGAGGCCCGCGACATGCGCGTCTGCTTCATGCTGCGCCATGGCAGCTTCCTGAAGCCGGACTGGCGCGAACTGGTCGCCGTCAACGATCTCGGCCTGAAACTTTGCCGCCACGAGACGCTGGGGCTGGTCGGCGAATCCGGCTCCGGCAAGACCACCTTCGGTCTCGCCTTGCTCAAGCTCACCGAGGCCAAGCGTGGCGAGTTCAGCTTCGACGGCCAGCCAATCCACGGCCTGTCGCGCGCCGAGATGCGGCCGCTGCGCTCGCGCATGCAGGTCGTCTTCCAGGATCCGTTCTCCTCGCTCAACCCGCGCATGACGATCGGGCAGATCATCGAGGAAGGGCTGGTCGTCAACAGGATCGGCGCGACACGGCGCGAGCGGGTCGATCGGGTGCGCGACGCCCTGGTCAGCGCCGGCATGCCCGGCGATATCCTGTCACGGTTCCCGCACGAATTTTCCGGCGGCCAGCGGCAGCGCATCGCCATTGCCCGAGCCATCGCGCTGGAGCCCGAATTCATCCTGCTCGACGAACCGACATCGGCGCTCGACCTTTCGGTGCAGGCGCAGATCATCGACTTGTTGCGCAAGCTGCAGGACGAACGCGGCCTTAGCTATCTCTTCATTTCGCACGACCTCAAGGTGGTGCGCGCGCTCTGCCATCGCGTCATCGTCATGCAGAACGGCAAGATCGTCGAACAGGGACCCGTCGACGAGGTCCTCACCCATCCCAAGACCGCCTACACCGAACGGCTCGTCAGGGCCGCCTTCGACGTGGCGTAGCAAAGTGCCGGAGGTTTAATAGTGGCAAGACATCCCAGGATCACCTTCATTGGCGCGGGTTCGACCGTGTTCATGAAGAACATTGTCGGCGACGTGCTGCAGCGGCCATCGCTGTCAGGCGCGACGATCGCGCTGATGGACATCAATCCGCAGCGGCTGGAAGAGAGCGCCATCGTCGTCAACAAGCTGATCGCGACGCTGGGCGTGAAGGCGAAGGCCGAGACCTATTCCGACCAACGCAAGGCGCTCGCCGGTGCCGACTTCGTCGTCGTCGCCTTCCAGATCGGCGGTTACGAGCCCTGCACCGTCACCGATTTCGAGGTGCCGAAGAAATACGGCCTGCGCCAGACCATTGCCGACACGCTCGGCGTCGGCGGCATCATGCGCGGCCTCCGGACCGTTCCGCATCTGTGGAAGATCTGCGAGGACATGCTGGCCGTCTGCCCCGACGCGATCATGCTGCAATATGTGAACCCGATGGCGATCAACACCTGGGCGATCTCAGAGAAATACCCTGAGATCAAACAGGTAGGCCTCTGCCACTCGGTGCAGGGCACGGCGATGGAACTGGCGCACGATCTCGACATTCCCTACGACGAGATACGCTACCGCTCGGCCGGCATCAACCACATGGCCTTCTACCTGAAGTTCGAGCACCGGCAGCCGGATGGCTCTTACCGCAACCTCTATCCGGACCTGGTCCGCGCCTATCGCGAAGGCAGGGCGCCGAAGCCGGGCTGGAACCCGCGCTGCCCCAACAAGGTGCGCTACGAGATGCTCACGCGGCTCGGCTATTTCGTCACCGAAAGCTCCGAGCATTTCGCCGAATACACGCCCTATTTCATCAAGGAAGGCCGCCCCGACCTGATCGAGAAGTTCGGCATTCCGCTCGACGAATATCCCAAGCGCTGCATCGAACAGATCGAGCGCTGGAAGGGCCAGGCCGAGGCCTATCGCTCGGCCGACCGCATCGAGGTCGAGCAGTCGAAGGAATACGCGTCCTCGATCATGAATTCGGTGTGGACCGGCGAGCCGTCGGTGATCTACGGCAATGTCCGCAACAATGGCTGCATCACCTCGCTGCCGGACAATTGCGCCGCCGAGGTGCCGTGCCTGGTGGACGCCTCCGGCATCCAGCCGACCTATATTGGCGAGCTGCCGCCGCAACTCACCGCGTTGATACGCACCAACATCAATGTGCAGGAATTGACGGTGCAGGCGTTGATGACCGAAAACCGCGAGCACATCTACCACGCGGCGATGATGGACCCACATACGGCGGCTGAACTCGACCTCGACCAGATCTGGGCGCTGGTCGATGAGTTGCTGGCGACACATGGCGACTGGCTGCCGGCTTGGGCGCGTGAGAGCGCCAAGGTCCGGGCCGCCTGAGCGCTGCTGCGGCGGTGTCTACTCCACCGTCAGGCCTCCGGTGGCGCGGGCAACCGGTGGCGCAGTTCCTCGACCAGCACGCGCTCGTTCTCCGAATAGTCGATCGGAACGACGACGAGATGGACGCCACCGCCGGCAAAAGCCTGTTCAAGCGTCGATATTATTTCTGAGACGGCGCCGACCCTGGTTCCCTTGGCGCCATAGGCCTCGGCATATCTGACGAAATCGGGATTGCCGAAGGTCATGCCGAAATCGGGGAACTGGTCGACCGCCTGCTTCCAGCGGATCATGCCGAAAGCATTGTCCTCGATGATCAGCACGACGAGGTTGAGCTTCAGCCTGACGGCGGTTTCCAACTCCTGGCTGTTCATCATGAAGCCGCCATCGCCGCAGATCGCCATGACGCGGCGGCCGGGATAGAGCATCGCGGCCGTCATCGCCGAGGGCAGGCCGGCGCCCATCGTGGCCAGGGCGTTGTCGAGCAGCAAAGTGTTGGCGACGCGCGTGCGGTAATTGCGCGCGAACCAGATCTTGTACATGCCGTTGTCGAGCGCCAGGATGCCATCGGCCGGCATCACCGCGCGCACATCGTGCACCAAGCGCTGCGGCGTGAAACGGTCTTCGGTGGCGCGGGTGGCAATGCGGCTCAAAATCCCTTCGCGCAATGGCAGCAACGCTTGCGCGTTGGGGATCTTGCCCTCGATCCGGTCGGCAAGCAGCCTGAGCGAAGCGCCGATGTCGCCGACCACTTCGGTCTGCGGGAAATAGACCTGCTCGACATTGGCCGGCTGGTAACCGACATGGATCACCTTCGGTCCCTTGTCGCCCATAATGAAGGGCGGCTTCTCGATCGTGTCGTGGCCGATAGTGATGATGAGGTCGGCCTGTTCGATGGCCTCATGCACATAGTCGCGCTCGGAGAGAGCGGCGGTGCCCATATAGAGTTCGGTGCCGCCAGGCACCGTGCCTTTGCCCATCTGGGTGGTGAAATAAGGGATGCCGGTTCTGATCACGAACTGGGCGAGGTCGGAGGTCGAGCGCGGCCGCGATGCGGCGGCGCCCAGCATCGCCAGCGGACGTTTCGCCTTGATGATCATCTCAGCGGCACGGTCGAGCGCCAGCGGGCTGGCCAGCGGAAGCTCGACCGGATGCGGCGGGATCAGCGCGACATCGTCGCACTCCTCGGCCGCGATGTCTTCGGGCAGTTCCAGATGCACCGGCCCCGGACGCTCCTCCTCGGCAATCCGAAACGCTTCGCGCACCACGGCGGGAATGGTCTTCGCCGAGATGATCTGACGTGACAGCTTGGTCAACGGCTTCATCGCGGCGACGATGTCGACGATCTGGAAGCGGGCCTGGCGCGACGAGCGGATGCCCTTCTGCCCGGTGATCATGATCATCGGCATGGCGCCGAGCAGCGCATAGGCGGCACCCGTCGTCAGGTTCAGGGCGCCGGGTCCCAGCGTGGTGATGCACACACCTGGCTTGCCGGTGAGCCTGCCATGGGTGGCGGCCATAAAGGCGGCTGCCTGCTCATGGCGGGTCAAAATCAGCTGGATCGACGATTTGCGGATAGATTCGACGACGTCCAGGTTTTCTTCGCCGGGAATGCCGAAGATGCGATCGACGCCCTCATTCTCGAGGGCGGCAACAAGCAGGTCAGAACCTTTGGGCACGAAGCATCTCCTGGGCAAAGCGGCGGCGAACCGCGTCGGGATATGATCAGACATAGTGCTGGCAAAGTCCTACCGCGAGGCGCGGCCGCCGCCAATATCGCTCTGCCTTACAGATCCTTCCGTTTCCTGAATTGGCCGGGCGAGACGCCGGCGTGGCGGCTGAAGGCGGTGGAGAAGGCGGCTTCCGAGCTGTAGCCGACCGCCTCGGCGACTTGGCCCAGGCTCTTGCCCTCGTGCAGCAGCCGGCTGGCCTGCCGCATGCGGCAGCCGAAGAGATAGGCCATGGGCGCTTCGCCGACGAGATCGCGAAAGCGGGCGGCAAAGGTTGCCCTGGAGAGCCCGACCGCGCGTGCCAGGGTCTCGATCGTCCAGTCGTGGCCATAGGCTTCATGCAGGGTCGCGAGCGCTCTGGCGATCGCGGGGTCCTGCAATCCCCTCAGCCAACCTGGATTGTCCATGCTTTCCAGACCGGAGCGCAAGGCGCGCGTGACGATGGCCCCAGATAGGCGAGCCATGACCACGTCGCTGCCGGGACCTTCGTCGGTCGCTTCCACCAGCAAGGCCTCGACATAGCCACGCAGCCATTTGGGCAGACGGCCATTCGATCCCCGGATGTGAACGATGCGCGGCAGGCCGGCAAGTGCCGGATGGTCGGCGTCGCGAAAGGCGAAGGCGCCGCACAGGATGACGGTCTTTTCGCCTTCGCCGCCGCTGCGAATACGCCCGGCTGCGGTTTGGGTCGCCAGTTCGGCGGCGGGGACGTTCGCGCTTTTGAGCGCGCCGGGCGACCGCAGCACATGCGGATCGGCGCGCGGTGCAATGATCAGGTCGCCGGCATCGAGAGGCTCGACATCTTCCTCACCGAACACCGCCTCGCATCGCCCCTTGATGACGACGTGAATGCCGCGAAGCCCAGCCTGGCTGAACGAGATCGCCCAGGGCGCGGCCAGTTCGAGGCGCCGGTACCCGGCGGCTGCGAAGTGCAATTCGCGCATGAGGGTAGCCAGGAGGTCCACGCTTCGCTCCAGAAACAGACGATCGATAAATCAATCTAGACGCTGTCGAATAGCGCGCCGGCCTTACTGGACCTAGCTATGCCCGACAGGCCGCTTGTCGGCGATAACGAAACTCAGGAGTTATTCATGCCGCCAATCGAGCTTTTTGTCGCGCAGCTTTGTCCCTATGCGCACCGTGTCAGGCTCGCCCTTGCCAAGAAAGGCCTGCAGGCGACGGAAATCGAAATCGATCTGCGCAACAAGCCGGCGTGGTTCCTGAAACTCACGCCGACGGGAAAGGTGCCGCTGCTGCGCCATCAGGGGCAATATGTCAGGGAGTCGGCGATCATCTGCGAATATCTCGATGATGCATTCCCCGAACGGCCGATTTTCCCCAGGGATGCTCATGCCCGCGCTGAGGCGCGCATCTGGATCAGCTTCGCCGACACGCAGCTTTACGCCAGGACGGCAACCATGATGCACAGTTCCGACGCTATGGTTCATGAGCGGATCAAGGCCCAGCTTGCCGACGCCCTGCGCTTTGTGGAACAGCATGCCTTTGCGAGGCGAGGGGCGGACGAACGGTTTTTGCTGGGCTCGGAATTCAGCGCCGCCGACGTCGCCTTCTATCCCTGGTTCGAACAGCTGTGCGTGCTTGAGAAATATCTGGGCTTTGCCATGCCGGCCGAATGCAAGCGCCTGCTACGCTGGCAGGAAATGGTTGCTGCCAGGGAGGCGGTGCGGACCTGCGCCAGGTCAACCGGCTTCTATCTGGAATCCTATGGCCGGCTTCTCGCGGCCTGAGACGAGCGGGCAAACGGAAAAAAATTCCTCACTATGGTGCTGCAAGGTCAGTCATTTGCTTCTTGCTGCAGGCGCAAGCCTGTAAACATGCGGTATGAAGCGGGCCTGCCCGCCGCGCAAGAGGTGCCAGAATATGCCCAATCCAACCGTCGTCGGGTTTTCCGGCAATTTCACCAGGCCGTCCAAGACGCGCGGTTTCGTCGACCAAGTTGTCAGGGATATTGCGCGCCAGCATGGCCTGTCGGCGAGCACCTATGACATCGAAGACCTCGGCCCGTCGCTCGGCGCTGCCAAATGGGCGCGCGATCTCGATGGCCAGGCACGGGCAATCTTCGACAGCGTCGTCAATGCCGATGTGCTGGTGGTGGGGTCGCCGACCTACAAGGGCAGCTACACCGGCCTGTTCAAGCACTTCTTCGATCTGTTCGATCCCGCCGCCTTGCGCGGCAAGCCGATGGTGCTGCTTGCCACCGGCGGCAATGATCGCCACGCGTTGATCGTCGAGCACCAGCTGCGGCCGTTGTTCGGCTTCTTCGAGGCGCTGACGCTGCCGACAGGGGTCTATGCCACGGACAAGGACTTTTCCGACGGCGTGCTGCGGGCCGAACCCATCCTGAAGCGCGTCGAGCAGGTTGTCGGCGAGGTCGGGCTGGTGCTGGCCAATCGCTCGCCAGCCGGCGTTGCTGCCGGATAGAGCGAGGCGGGCAGGCCGCCTCCGGCTTTGCTCGGGAGTGAATAAAAAGGCCCGCCAGCGACGCGAATCGTGACGAGCCTCCTTGGAGTAGGCCAGGCCTCCCACAACCCGATTGCCTTCAAAATCAATACCCCGCCGGCTAGGCCTGGCGGGGCATCGATAGTAGGGTCTGGATCGAATGGGAGCGATCCGGCTGAAAAACGCCAATGCCGGTCGAAGGTTCCCGGTCATCCTGAGCGGCGACGACAAAGGGGTTTTGGCCAACTGCGAAATCCATCTCAGGCGGATTTCTCGCGACAACTAGTTCCTGTCCGCCGGCTTCGAACGCATCCTTGACACCGTCTCGCGCTCGGCGCGCTTGGAGCGCAGAGGCGGCAGGCCGCGGTCGATCAGGTCCATGTCCTCCAGCACCATGTCGCCCATGCGCTTGAAGGCGATGTCAAGCGCACCGGCGCGGTGGGCGGAGCGCAGGAAGCCGGGGATCGTGCGGACCGGATGGTCCTGCGCCAGCGGCTCTTCAGGGAAGACATCGCTGGCGGCGACGATGTGGCCGCTTTTCACCGCCGCCATCAGGGCAGGGAAGTCGACGACGCCGGCGCGGCTGAGCAGGATGAAGGCGGCGCCCTTGCGCATACTTGCAAAGGCCTCAGCGCCGAGGAAACCCTGGTTCTCCGAGGTCACCGAAGCGACGACGAAGACGAAATCGCTTGATGTCAGCACCTCGTCCAGCGAGGCCGGCTTCACCCCATTGTCGATCAGGATCGACGGCGGCAGCCAAGGGTCGAAGACATTGGTGCGGGTGCGAAAACCCGACAGCAGTCGGTTGAGCGCACGGCCGAGATCGCCGAAGCCGATGATGCCGACATCGGCGCCGGACAGAAGCCGCGCCGTCAAATTGCCGTCACCGCCCCACAGCTCCTCGCCTTTGCGGAAGGCGAGGTCGGCATCGACGATGTTGCGGGCGAGGTTGAGCGCCATGGCGAGGCCAAGCTCGGCCACCGGCTCGGCGAAGACGAGGCCGGTGGTGACGACATGGATGCCGCGCGCAAACAGCGTCTCATAGGGCATGTTGTTGATTAGGTTGGTCTCGACATTGAAGACGCAACGCAGCGCCTGCATCTGGTCCAAGGTCTCGGGCGAGATCGGCGGTTGGCCGATAATATAGCGGGCTTCGGCCAGCACGTCGGCGGGCAAGTTCGCCACGCCCTCGGCCGTCGTCTCGACGACGCGGTAATGCGCCTTGAGGCGCGCCAGCTGCGGTGGGGTGAAGATCAGGTCGAGCGTGCGTGGTTCCGGCGCGCTGATGACCAGCGGCAAGGCCTTGTTTGGCATGACGATTCCTCCCCGGCGCGATCCGCATCGCGTATTTTGCTTTGCACTTGTGGTAGTCCCAAAACCACTTGCCGCTTTCCGGCGGCATGTGCTTGAGGGCTAAAATACCCACCATCAAACGATTTACAACTCCGGGAGGGGCCGCCGATCGCGCGGCTCGAGCCTTGCCGGGTTTTGATGCGGGAATCCGTTGGCTCGCCAGGCAACGGCCCTGAGGGCTCCTTTCCTTCTCCCCCTGTGAGAGAAGGTGCAGTCAAAACGGATAGTGCTGCCCCGGATCCTCGATCGTCAGCCAGCGCAGGTCGGTGAATTCGGCGATCGAGGCCTTGCCGCCGAAGCGGCCGTAGCCTGAACCCTTGACGCCGCCGAACGGCATTTGCGCCTCGTCGCCGACGGTCGGGCCGTTGATGTGGCAGATACCGGCTTCGATGCGCGCGGCGACCGTCATGGCACGGCGGATGTCGCGGCTGAACACGGCTGAGGACAGGCCGTATTCGGTGTCGTTGGCGACACGTACCGCTTCGTCCTCGCCCTCAACGCGGATCACGGGCTTGACCGGGCCGAAGGATTCTTCCGAATAGACGCGCATCGCCGGCGTCACGTGGTCGAGCAATGTCGCCTCGACCACGGTTCCGGTGCGCTTGCCGCCGGCCACAAGCCTGGCGCCCTTGGCGACGGCGTCGGCAACCAGTTCTTCCATCTTGTCGGCGGCCTGGCTGCTGATCAGCGAACCGAGCACGACATGGCCGCGCGGGTCGCCGGCCGGCAGCTGCGCCGCGCGGACGGCGAGCTTGGCGACGAATTCGTCGGCGACCTTTTCATCGACGACCAGACGCTCGGTCGACATGCAGATCTGGCCCTGATGCATGTAGGCGCCGAAGGTCGCCGCATTGACCGCGGCGTCGATGTCGGCATCGTCGAGCACGACCAGCGGCGCCTTGCCGCCGAGTTCGAGCAGCGCCGGCTTCAAGTGACGGCCGGCGAGTTCGGCAATGATCCTGCCGACCTTGGTCGAGCCGGTGAAGTTGACACGCCTTACGGCCGGGTGCGCGACCAGTGTTTCGACGATTGCCGCTGCGTTCTTGGGGTCATTGGTGACGACATTGATGACGCCCTTGGGCAGGCCCGCTTCGACCAGCACCTGCCCGATCAGCCGGTGTGTGCCGGGGCACATTTCGGAGGCTTTCAGCACAACCGTGTTGCCGCAGGCGATCGGCATGGCGATGGCGCGGGTACCGAGGATGACCGGCGCATTCCACGGCGCGATGCCGAGGCAGACGCCGGCGGGCTGGCGGATCGCCATGGCGAGCGTGCCGGGTTTGTCGGAGGGGATGACCTCGCCCGAAATCTGCGTCGTCATGGCGGCTGCCTCGCGCAGCATTTTGGCGGCGAGCATGACGTTGAAGCCGGCCCAGGGGCCTGTGGCGCCGGTTTCTTCCATCATCAATCTGGTGAATTCGCCGACCTTGGAGTCCATGACATCGGCCGCCTTGGACAGAAAAGCGCGGCGCTCGCCCGGTCCGGTCTTCGACCAGCTCTTGAAGGCGAGGGCCGCGGCTTCGACCGCGGCATTGGCGTCGGCGATGCTGGCTGCGGCAGCGCGGGTGGCCAGCTTGCCGGTGAACGGGTCCATGCGCTCGTAAGAGGCGGAGCCTGACGCATCCCTTTTGTCGCCGTCGATCAGAAGTCCGATGTCCATTGTTCTCTCCCTCGCTCGCCGTCGAGCGTCTTTTCTATCTATTATCGACCACGATCTGATCCGAACACCGGCTCCCACTTTTCGGGATCATGGTCTAGAAGCCGAGCACCTCGGCATTGATCGATGCTTCAAGCCCACCGTCAACCGGCACATTGGCGCCGTTGACCCAGCGTGCGCCGTCCGAGCACAGGAACAGCACGACAGGCGCGATGTCGCCCGAGGTTCCGGCGCGCCCGACCCTGGCGATGTCGCTGTCCACGCGGGCGTCACCCAGCACATTGCGGAACTGTTTGAGGATCGGCGTCTCGACCGGGCCGGGGCTCACTGCATTGACGCGGATGCCGCGGCTCCTGAACAGGTCCTGATGTGCGGCGCGCTGCGTCCACAACAGCAGCAGTTCCTTGGAAACGGAATAGCCTTCCTCGTTCTTCACCTGATGGTCGGCGACCACCTCCGCCACATCGGGAAAGCCTTCGATGCCGATCATCGATGCCGCGCGGTTGAGATTGGCGCGCCAGCCATAGCCGGCGATCGAGGCGACGTTGACCACGGCGCCGCCTTCACGAAGTCTTGGTGCGAGGCCTTCCGAGAGCGCGCGCAGGCCGTAGAAGTTGACGGCCAGTGTCGACACCGCACCGGTGTTGCCGGGGAGGCCGGCGACATTGCAGAGCGCATCGATGCGCTGCGGCAGGTGCCCGATGAGATCGACGACGCCGGCCTTGAACGAGATGTCGGCCTTGACGAAGAAGCCGACCGGTGCGGCAGGTTCACGCACGTCGACGCCGATCACGTCAGCGCCCAGTTGGCCGGCAAGTTCCGCGGTGCGGGCGCCGATACCGGACGCGACACCGGTGATGAGGATGGTCTTGCCGAACAGCATGGTCACGCCTTTTCACTATGTGTTGCGGTCTGTTGCGGCGAAGGCGTGGCGTCGCTATCGCCGGCGTTTGCCGGGAGTCTGACGCGATAGCCGACCGGTAGCAGGCGCAGGCCAAAGCGCTCCTCCAGCGTTCCCCACAGGCCGCGCGGCAGGAAGAGCGAGAACAGCACCGCCGTGGCGCCGAGGCCGATCAGATACCAGACGCCGGTGCCGCCGAACCAGGTCTCGATGAGGAAGAACAGCAGCGCACCCAGAATGGCGCCCTCGAAGGTGCCGATGCCGCCGACCAGGACCATGAAGATCATGTAGGCGGTCCACTGGACGTTGAAGTAGGTTTTCGGCTGGAAGGTGGTCGACGTGGCCAACCACAGCGCGCCGGCCATGCCGATGCCGAAGGCGGCGAGCACGAAGAGCAGCCGCTTGGTGCCGGTGACGCGCACGCCGACCGATGCCGCGGCCTCCTCATTGTCCCTGATGGCGCGGATGGCAGCGCCCGTGCTGCCACGCAGCAGGCTAAACAGGGTGGCGAGCAGCGCCGTCATCGCGGCCAGCGCCAGCCAGTAGATCGTCGCCCGCCTGGAACCGGCGTCATAGACGTTGAGCGAGATCAGCGACGTCCCGGTCTCGCCTTGCACCAGCCGGTCGAGATTGACCAGGAGATGGGTGAGCGCCGCGATCACCCACATGCCGATGGCGAACTCGCCGTTCCTGAGCCGCAGCATGAACAGCGACATCGGCCAGGAGATCGCGCCGACAATGATCGCGGAGACGAACAGCGAAGCGAACGGGTTGAGGCCGGCATCGGCCAGGCGGATGGTGAAATAGGCGCCGAGGCCGAAGAACACTTGCTGTCCCACCGAAACCAGCCCGCCGAAGCCGGCCAGCGCGTTCCACATCGCTGCCAGGATCACATAGATGAACAAGGCGGTCACGCGGTCGACGGCGCCGGCCGACAGGAAATGCGGCGCGACGCCAAGTAGCGCGATGATGACGACGACCGCAATCGCCGAGATGCGCGAGGCGGAGGTGCCGCGCTCGATAACGGGGGCGTTTAAAACCGCGCTCATGATGCTTTCCTCGCGGGCAGGCGCAGCAGGCCGCGCAGGCCGAGGCCGGAGGTGGAGAGCCGGATGAACAGCACGATCAGGAAGGCGACATGGCCGCCGATCAGAAAACCTTGCGGATGGATCTGCGCGCCGAGCGTCTGGGCGAGCGCCAGCACGATGCCGCCGACCAGCGTGCCCCACAGCGAACCGGCGCCGCCGATCACCGCCGCCTCGAAGGCGAACAGCAATTGCGGTGCGCCGGTGTAGGGATCGAAGGTGGCGCGCATGCCAAGGAAGGAGCCGGCCAGCCCAACGGTGACCATGGCGATGGCGGCGGCGAGGGCATTGGCGCGGCGCGCATCGACGCCGACGAGACCGGCCGTGTCGGGATCTTCCGACGTGGCGCGGATCGAGCGGCCAAGCCTGGTGTTGGTAAGGAACAGCTGCAGTCCGCCAAGCAATATGACGGCGGCGGCGAACATGATCACGGCAAGCTTGCCGACATAGATGCTGCCCGGCCATTCCCAGGAATCGTAGGAGAGGCTGCCGATATAGGGCGCCAGCGAACGTGTGTCGGCGCCGAACTGCTCGAACAGCGCATTGTCCATGACGATGGCGAGGCCGAACGTGGTCAGGATCGGCAGCAGCGCGCCTCCACGGGCGCTGCGCTCGAGCAGGAAGCGTTGCAGCGCCCAGCCGATGGCCGCCATCAGCGGCAGCACGATGAGCAGGCCGACGAAGGGCGAGATATGGAATTGCGAGGCGAGCCACCACAGCGCGTAGGCGGAAAACACGGCCAGGCTGCCATGCGCGAGGTTGATTATGCGCATCACCGAAAACATGAAGGAGAGGCCGCAGGCGATCAGCGCGTAGTAGCCGCCGAGCAGGATGCCCTGGACGATCTGGTTGCTCATGCCGGCACACTCCCGGCGCTTTTTCTGTGCAGACCGAAATAGGCTTTCGTCACTTCATCGCGGGACATGCCCTTGCTCGGGCCTTCCAGCGCGACGCGTCCTTCCAGCATGCAGATGACCTTGTCCGAGACCGAGAGCGCGCGATTGAGGTCCTGTTCGACCAGGATGATCGTCGTGCCGGAGCTGATCAGGCCTTGCAGCGAAGCGTATACGCGATCGACCACCAGCGGCGACAGGCCGAGCGAGACCTCGTCGAGCAGCAGCAGTTCGGGATTGCTCATCAACGCGCGGCCGATGGCGGTGGCCTGCTGCTCGCCACCGGAGAGATGCCCGGTCTTGGCATGGCGGCGCGGCTTCAGATTGGGGAACGTGTCGAGCACTCGTTCCACGCTCCAGTCGCCGGGACGGCCGGCGGTCTTGCCAAGCAGGAGGTTCTCCTCGACCGTCATTTGCACGAACAGTTTTCGCCCTTCCGGCACCAGCGCGACGCCCATGCCGACGCGCTTGTGCGAGGGAACGCCGGTGATATCGGCGCCATTCAGCAGCACGCGGCCGGCCGTCGGCTCATGGGCGCCGGCGATCGCCCGCAGCAGCGTCGTCTTGCCGGCGCCGTTGGCGCCGACCAGCGCCAGCGTTTCGCCGCGCTCGATCGTAAAGCTCACACCGCGCACCGCCTGCAACAGGCCATGGCGGACGACCAGATTCTCGATTGCGAGCAGGCTCATTTCGGGCCTCCGCCGAGATAGGCGCGCACGACTTCCGGGTCGGCCATCACTGCTTGCGGCTCGCCATCGGCGATGATCTTGCCGGCGTCCATACAGATCAGCCGCTCTGCCACCTGCAGCAGGATGTGGACGATGTGCTCGATCCAGACGATGCCGATCTTGCGGCGGCGCAATTCCTTGATGGTATCGACAAGTTCGCTCGCCTCGCCATCGGTCAGTCCGCCGCCAATCTCGTCGAGCAGAAGCAACGTCGGTCTTGCCGCAAGCGCGCGGGCCAGTTCCAGCCGCTTGCGATCGAGCAGGCCGAGCGTTTCGGCGCGCCGGTTGGCCACGCCCAGCATGCCGCACAGTTTCAGCGACGCCAGCGCCTCCTCATAGGCTTCGTCGCGGGCGAGACCGGCGCCATGCGATGCGGCAACAAAGACGTTCTCGAAGGTGGTCATGCCGCCGAACGGTTTCGGCACCTGGTGCGTGCGCACGAGGCCGAGCCGGCAGCGCTGCGTTGCCGGCAGCGCCGTCACATCGCCGCCCTTGAAGGCGACCGTGCCGGCGCTCGGCGGGAAGGCGCCTGACAAGATGCTGAGCAGTGTCGTCTTGCCGGCGCCGTTCGGGCCGACGATGCCGACAGCCTCGTCGGCATTCATGGCGAAGTCGATATCGTCGAGCACCACCAGCGCGCCGAAGCGTTTCTGGATGCCGGCGGCGCTGAGGATCGCGGCGTTTGCTGAACCGTTCACGATGCGATCCCCGTAACCGACCGTCAGCCGTTATACGGCTGGAGCTTGGCCTCGACCGGAACCTTCGGGTCGGTGGCGTTCTCGGTCACGACGTAGTCGAGCGGGAATTTGCCGCCTTCCTTGGCCGCCACCCATTGGGTGCCGATGATCGGGCCGGGAGAGACATTGGCGACCGGGCCGCTGGTGAAGTCGACCTTGCCGATCATGGTCTCGGTGTTGAGCGTGCTCAGCGCCTTGGCGACGGCCGCCTTGTCCTTGGCGTCGGTGCTTGCCTTCAGCGCCTCGAAGCCGGCGTCGAGCAGCGACATCGAGGCGCCGAGCTGCTGCGTCCATTGCTTGCCGCTGGCGGCCTCATAACCGTCGGCCAGTTCGGTCCCCGAAACGCCGGTCAGCGGCGACTTGTAGGGGAAGGCCTTGTGCCAGTAAGCGGCGCTAGAAATCTTGTTGCCGAGATCGCCGAGCGCCTCGATGTCGGACGGGAACAGCCCGGTCTTGGCGACCTGGCAGATCTTGATCTGTTTGATCAGGCCTTGCTGCGCGGCCTGGCGCCAGAAGGCGGCGAAGTCCGGCGGGATCGGGAAGGAGTTGAAGATCTCGACGACTTGCTGTTTGAACAGTGCGATCTGCGAGGAATAGTCGGTGGTGCCGGTCTCGTAGGCGCCGGGATCGACGATGGTGAAACCCTGCTTTGCCAGCAACGGCACCAGATGGGTGCGGATGGCATTGCCGTCGGCGTCGTTGGGATACATGACGCCGACCTTCTTGTTGGTCTCGATCAGGTTCCATTGCGAGATGTAGGTCCGGAAGAACTCGTCGACGCCGAAGCCGAAATGATAGGTCCATTTGAACGGCGAGGGTTCGCCGGGCTTGGCGCCGCGGCCGAAATACCAGGCCTCCCACGGCATGACGGTGGAGAGGCAAGGCACGCCGGCGGCTTCGCAGGCGTCGGCGACCGGGTTGATCACCTCCGGCGTCGACACCGCCAGCATCAGGTCGACGGCCTGGTTGTTGATGAGGTCCTTGGCGAGCTGGCCGGCGCGCGACGGGTCGGATTGCGTGTCCTGGTCGATGATCTCGACACTGTATTTCTTGCCGCCGATGTCGAGGCCGTTGGCGAGCGCCTTGCGGGCGAGATCGAGCACATAGCCGTCGGTCTGGCCGAAGCCGGCGAGCGGCCCGGTGCGCGGGCTGACAAAGCCGACCTTCAGCGTGTCGGCGGCCTGCGCGAATGCCTGGCGCGGCTGAGCGCAAGTGCCGCGCCGCCGGCGAGCGATGTGGCGATGAACTGGCGCCGCGAGACGCCGGATTTGCTTGAGGTCATGCTGGTATTCCTCCCTTTCCTGACGGCACCTGGAGGTCACCGCCGGCCTGCTCAAAATCGATGCCGCCCGTTCTTAAGATCGGAGATCGCCCCGGCAGGCCTTGAGGCGGCAGCGGAACGCCGCCAATGCCGATAACGGCACGATTTCGATCCTCCCATCGTCACAGTGCCCTAGGTGTTTGGTTTGGTAAAATGATATTTTGCGGTGTTTCGTTAACCAACAGGTTATGGAAATACGGCTGAAGGCCCGCTCTGCGCCAGATTGGCGAAAGGTGCTCAGGCGTTCTGGCTGGCCGCCTCGCGAATGGTCTGCAGCAGGATGGTGAAGGCCGGCGAAGGCGCAGTGTCGGTCCGCATCGTCAGGCCGACCGGCCCTTTGGTTTCCTCGGTGTTGACGGGCAAGGCGACGAAGGCGCCGCTGGAGAGTTCGTTGGCGACGACGCCTGTCGATATGATCCAGACCGCATTGCTTTGGCGCAGGAAGGCACGGCCGAAGGAATCCGAGACGGTCTCGATCTCGGTCGCAGGCGCCGTCATGCCGTTGGTGATGAACAGGCGGTCGACGAACGGGCGGATGACCGACTCCCGCGTCGGCATCAGCACCGGGAATTCATCGAGCCGGGCGAAGATGTCCTGGCCCGGCTGCAGCAGCGGATGGCCGGCCCTCACCACGAACAGCACCGGTTCGGAATAGAGATGCTCGAAGAAGAAGCCGGTCATGTTTTCCGGCGCCGCAAGCCGGCCGACGACTAGATCGAGCGCACCGACGCGCAACTGTTCCAGCAGGACCGCGTTCTCGCCGGTGACGATCTTGATCGCAGCACCGGTATTTTCACTCAGGAACAGGCTTATGGCGCGTGGCATCACCTTGGCCGACACTGTCGGGAGCGCGCCGATGCGGATCGGATGCCGGTTGATGGCGCCGTCCTGGCGGACGGAATCGACGCCGCGCTTCAGTGCCGTGATCGCCGTGCCGGCATGGCCGAGAAAGATTTCGCCAAGCCGCGTCACCCTGATGCCGCGGCCGTCGCGTTCGACGACAGCGATGCCAAGCGCCTCCTCCAATTCGCGCAACGTCTTGGTCACGGCCGGTGGGCTGACATGGAGAAAGTCGGCCGCCCTCGCCACGCTGCCTTGCCGCGCTACCTCAAGGAATGCCTGCAGGTGACGGAACCTTATGCGGCTTTCGGACATGTTCTCATAACCTAACAGTTAATGAAACGGCGTAAAATATCATTTTACCAAACCAAATGCCTTGTGCAATGTGAACACGGAGGATCGAAATCGTGCCATTCGTCAACATTGGCGGCATCACGCTGCACCATCGCCATATCAAGGCGAAGGGAAATGCGCGGCCGATCGTGTTCATCAATTCGCTGGGCACCGACTTCCGCATCTGGGACGAGGTGTTGTCCGAACTGGGTGGCGAAATGCCTGTGTTGGTCTACGACAAGCGCGGCCATGGCCTGTCCGACATTGGTGGCGTCAGCTCGATCGACGAGCATGTCGATGATCTGTCGGGCCTGATCGATCATTTCGAACTGAACAATGCGGTGCTGTGCGGCCTGTCGGTGGGCGGCCTGATTGCGCAAGGGTTTTATGCCCGGCGCCCCGAAATCGTCGACGGCCTCATCCTGTGCGACACCGCCCACAAGATCGGCACGGCCGACAGCTGGAACACCCGCATCGAAACGGTCGAAAGCAAAGGCATCCAGGCCATCGCCGATGCCGTGCTCAAAATGTGGTTTACGCCTGCCTTCCACGCGGACCGTGTCGCCGAGCTCGACGGCTACTGGAACATGATGACCCGGCAAGCCGTCGCCGGCTATGTCGGCACCTGCGCCGCGGTGCGCGATGCCGATTTCACCGAGGCCGCGCAGGCGATCGCGGTGCCCACGCTTTGCGTCGTTGGCGACCAGGACGGCTCGACGCCGCCGGATCTCGTCCGCTGGCTGGCCGATCTGATCCCAGGCGCACATTTCGAAATCATTCGTGACGCCGCGCACATCCCTTGCGTCGAACAGCCCGAGGCGCTGACCACCCTGATCCGCGATTTCGTCGCGGCGCTTCCCCTGAGAAAGCAGACCCATGGATGAACTGCCCAAAAACGAAACTAGATACCGAACCGGGCTGACCGTCAGGCGCTCGGTGCTCGGCGACCCTCATGTCGATCGCAGCGAGGATGCCGTCACCGATTTCGACCGGCCGTTCCAGGAGCTGATCACCGAGGCAGCCTGGGGCACTGTGTGGGCGCGTCCGGGCTTCAGCAGGCGCGAACGCTCGATCGTGACGCTGGCACTGCTGGCCGCCCTTGGCCATGATGAAGAGGTCGCCATGCATGTGCGCGCCACCGCCAACACCGGTGCGTCGCGCGACGATATCTGCGAAGCGTTCCTGCATGTCGCGATCTATGCCGGCGTGCCGGCCGCCAACCGCGCCTTCAGGATCGCCAAGGAGGTGTTTTCGGAAATGGACGGAAGCAGGGCTGGCCATGCCAGCTGATGCCGGCTCGAACCGCAGGCCCGAGAGCGGCGCCTTCTTCCAGCGCGACCGCGGCTGGCACCCGCCGGCGCTGACGCCCGACTACAAGACTTCGGTGCTGCGCTCGCCGCAGAAGGCGCTGCTGGCCTTCGACAACACGGCGTCGGAGATCACCGGTCCGGTGTTCGGCCACGCCGTGCTGGGCGAACTCGACAATGACCTGATCCACAATTTTGCAAAGTCCGGCGAGAGCGCCATCGGCGAGCGTATCATCGTCTATGGCCGCGTGCTCGACGAGCGCGGCCAGGGCGTCTCCGGCGCGCTGCTCGAATTCTGGCAGGCCAATGCGGGCGGCCGCTACCGCCACAAGAAGGACGGCTATCTGGCGCCGCTCGATCCGAATTTCGGCGGCTGCGGCCGCACCATCACCGATGCCGACGGCGGCTATGCCTTTCGCACGGTGAAGCCAGGTCCCTATCCCTGGCCGAACGGGCCCAATGACTGGCGGCCGTCGCACATCCATTTCTCGGTGTTCGGCCACGGCTTCGCACAGCGGCTGATCACGCAGATGTATTTCGAGGGCGACCCGCTGATCTGGCGGTGCCCGATCGTGCGCGGTATCCGCGACAGGGCGGCGATCGAAACGCTGGTCGCCGCGCTCGACATGCAGGCGACGATCCCGTTCGATGCGCGCGCCTACAAGTTCGACATCGTGCTGCGCGGGCGTCGCGCCTCGCTGTTCGAAAACCGGCCGGAGGGAAATTGATGGCGCAGGCGCTGACCCGGCTGAAGGAGAGCCCGTCGCAGACCGCCGGGCCTTACGTGCATATCGGGCTGACGCCGAATTTCGGTGGTATCGGCGGCGTCTACCCGACAGACTTGGGCGCCACGATGCTCAACGACAACGCCAAGGGCGACCGCATCGGTTTGCGCATTCGCGTGCTCGACGGCACCGGCACGCCGCTCAAGGACGCGTTGATCGAGATCTGGCAAGCGGATGCCAATGGCTTCTACAATTCGCCGGCCGAATTGCGCGGCGATGCCGATCCGGATTTTCAGGGCTGGGGCCGTCAGCCGACCGACATGGAAACCGGCCTGTGCAGTTTTCAGACGATCAAGCCGGGACGCGTGCCGTATGGCGACGGGCGGCTGATGGCGCCGCATATCAGCCTGTGGATCGTCGCGCGCGGCATCAATATCGGCCTACATACGCGGCTCTATTTCTCAGACGAGGCCAAGGCCAATGCCGAGGATCCGATCCTGGCCCGCATCGAGCACAAGGTGCGCGTGCCGACGCTGATCGCCGAGCGGCAAGGCGACAACTATATTTTCGACGTCCATCTCCAGGGGGAGAAGGAAACGGTCTTCTTCGACATCTGACGGTCAGGGAACAGAGATATGACCGTATCGCCCTTCGACCATCCGCTGCTCTCCGGCCTGCTCGGCGACGAGGAGGCGGCTCGGCATTTTTCGGTGGATGCGGAAATCGCCGCCATGCTCGATTTCGAGCGCGCGCTGGCGCAAGCGGAAGCCGAAAGCGGGATTATCGGCACGGATGCCGCCGCGGCGATTGTACCTGTCCTGTTGTCATACAAGCCGGACACCGCGCGGCTGCGGGCCGGTGTGGCGAAGGATGGCGTGATCGTGCCCGAACTGGTGCGCCAGTTGAAGGCAGCGGTCGGGGCGCCGCACGACGCCGGCGTGCATTTCGGCGCAACCAGCCAGGACGTCATCGACACTGGCCTGGTGCTTCGGCTGCGCCGGCTCATTGAACATCTCGACCTGCTGCTGACTGAAAACATTCTGCGGCTGGTGGGGCTGGAAGAACGTTTTGGCAGCCGTGCATTGACAGCGATGACGCGCATGCAGCCGGCGATCCCAATCCAGGCATCGGACCGCGTGGCGGTGTGGCGCACGCCGCTGCAACGGCATCAGCAGAGACTGTCGGAGCAATCCAAGCGTCTGATCGTGGTGCAGTTTGGCGGCGCCGCCGGCACGCTGGAGAAGCTGGGCGACAAAGGACCTGCCGTGCGCGCGGCCCTTGCCGCAAAGCTCGGCCTTGGCGACGCGCCGCAATGGCACAACCAGCGCGATGCGCTGGCCGAGTTCGCCGGTTTGCTGTCGCTCATCACCGGCAGCCTCGGCAAGTTCGGCCAGGACGTCGCCCTGATGGCGCAGAGCGGCACCGAGATCAAACTATCCGGCGGTGGCGGCTCATCGGCCATGCCGCACAAGCAGAATCCGGTCAAGGCCGAAGCGCTGGTGGCGCTGGCCCGCTTCAACGCCACGCAGCTTTCCGGCATGCACCAGGCGCTGGTGCATGAGCAGGAGCGCTCGGGCGCGGCCTGGACGCTGGAATGGCTGCTCTTGCCGCAAATAGCGGTTGCGACCGCGGCCGCCTTGCGGCTTGCCGCGGAACTCGCCGGACAGATCGAAAGCCTGGGGCACTGATGCGCACCCAGATTGTCATTGTCGGCTCCGGACCGTCCGGGCTGCTGCTCGGCCAGCTTCTCGGCACCATTGGCGTCGAGACGGTGATCCTCGAACGTTCGAGCCGGCAGCATGTGCTTGGCCGGGTGCGGGCAGGGGTGCTCGAACAAGGCACCGTCGAGTTGCTCGAAGAGGCGGGCGCAGCTGTAAGGCTGCATGCCGAGGGCCTGCTGCATGCCGGCATCTCGCTTGCGTTCGGCGGCGGCCTGCACCGGCTCGACCTCACGGCACTGACCGGCGGCAAGCATGTCACCGTCTATGGTCAGACCGAAGTGACGCACGATCTGATGGACAAGCGCGAGGCGGCCGGGTTGACCACCGTCTATGAGGCGGCCAACGTCGCGCTGCATGGTTTCGATGGCGAAGCGCCCTACGTCACCTACGACAAGGACGGCGTCGGCCATCGCATCGACTGCGACTTCATCGCCGGCTGCGACGGCTATCACGGCGTCAGCCGCAAATCGGTGCCCGAGCGGGCGCTGAAAACCTTCGAGCGGACCTATCCCTTCGGCTGGCTCGGCGTGCTGGCCGAAGTGCCGCCGGCCGATCACGAACTGGTCTACGCCAACCATGAGCGGGGCTTTGCGCTATGCTCGATGCGCTCGACGCATCGCAGCCGCTACTATGTGCAGGTCCCGGCTGACGAACAGGTCGAGGCCTGGGGCGACGATCGCTTCTGGGACGAGTTGCGCAGTCGCCTGCCGGAACAGACCGCAGCCGCCGTCGTTACCGGCCCGTCCTTCGAAAAATCGATCGCGCCGCTGCGCTCCTTCGTCGCCGAGCCGATGCGCTTCGGCCGGCTGTTCCTGGTCGGCGACGCCGCCCATATCGTGCCGCCGACGGGCGCCAAGGGGCTCAACCTCGCCGCCAGCGACGTGCGCTATCTCTTTGCCGGGCTTCGCGAATTCTATCTGGACAAATCACCAAGGGGGCTCGGGGCCTATTCAGCCAAGGCGCTGGCCAGAGTGTGGAAGGCGGTGCGCTTCTCCTGGTGGATGACGACGATGCTGCACCGCTTTCCCGATACGGGCGAGTTCGGCCAGCGCATCCAGGAAGCCGAGCTCGACTATCTCGTGCATTCGCAGGCAGCGTCGACCTCGCTGGCGGAGAACTATGTCGGTTTGCCGTATTAAGGGCAGTGCGATCTCAAACCCGTTCGAGCGCCACCGCGATGCCCTGGCCGACGCCGATGCACATGGTGGCGAGCGCATAGCGGGCGCCGCGCTCGCGAAGCTCCAGCGCAGCCGTGCCTGCAATGCGCGCGCCCGACATGCCCAAGGGATGACCAAGCGCGATGGCGCCGCCATTGGGGTTGACGTGCTCCGCATCCTCGGCTATGCCTTGTTGGCGGAGCACGGCGATGCCTTGGGAGGCGAAGGCTTCGTTGAGCTCGATGACATCGAATTGGTGCGGTGTCAGGCCGAGGCGAGCGCAGAGCTTTTGTGTCGCCGGAGCAGGGCCGATGCCCATGATGCGCGGCGCCACGCCGGCGGCAGCGCCGCCGAGGATGCGGGCGATCGGCGTCAGGCCGTGTTTTTTCACAGCCGCTTCGGAGGCGATGATCAGCGCCGCCGCGCCATCGTTGACGCCCGATGCGTTGCCGGCGGTGACCGTGCCGCCCTGGCGGAACGGCGTCGGCAATTTGGCCAGCGACTCGACCGTGGTGCCGGCGCGGGGATGCTCATCCTTCGATACGATAGTCGCATCGCCCTTTTTCTGCGGGACCGTCACCGGGGTGATCTCCTTCGCCAGCCGGCCATTGGCCTGTGCCGCGACAGCCTTGTCCTGGCTGCGCACGGCAAACGCATCCTGGTCGGCGCGCGACACTGAATAATCCTCGGCGACGTTCTCGCCGGTCTCCGGCATGGAATCGACGCCATATTGTTTCTTCATCAGCGGGTTGATGAAGCGCCAGCCAATGGTGGTGTCATGGATCTCGGCATGGCGTGAAAAGGCGGTCTCGGCCTTGGGCATGACGAAGGGGGCGCGACTCATCGATTCGACGCCGCCGGCGATCATCAGCTCGGCCTCACCAGCCTTGATGGCGCGGGCGGCGATGGTGAGCGCGTCCATGCCGGAGCCGCACAGGCGATTGACGGTCGCGCCCGAAACTTCCTTGGGCAACCCGGCCAAGAGCAGCGACATGCGGGCTACATTGCGGTTGTCCTCGCCGGCCTGATTGGCGCAGCCATAGACGACGTCGTCGACAGCCTGCCAGTCGATGCCGGCATTGCGCTCGACCAGCGCCTTCAGCGGGATGGCGCCAAGATCGTCGGCCCGCACCGACGACAGCGAGCCGCCGAAACGGCCGATCGGGGTGCGGATGTAATCGCAGATGAATGCCTCGGTCATGTCATGCGGCCTTTTCTTTTCCGCTTCCCTCATGCGCCGCCTTGGTGCGGGCCTGCAGGTCACGCAATGTCGTCAGCTCGAGTTCCGTCGGCGCCGGCGTTTCGTCAAGCGCGTCGGCGAACTTTACGATCCAGCCGCAGCTGTCCTGCACCTCAAGCCGCGTCACGCCGGGATGCAGCGACACCACGGTGAATTCCTTGCTCACCGGATCGGGCTTCCAGATGGCAAGGTCGGTGATCAGCAGCGTCGGCCCTGATGTGTCGATGCCGAGGCGCTGGCGATGATCGCCGCCGTCGCCATGGCCGAAGGAGGTGAAGAAGTCGATCTTCTCGACCATGCCGCGCTTGGACTGCGCCATGGTGATGTAGATCTCCTTCGACGAGGTGGCGATCTCCGGCGCGCCGCCGCCGCCGGGCAGGCGGGTCTTGGGACGCGCATAGTCGCCGATGATAGTGGTGTTGATGTTGCCGAACTTGTCGAGCTGGGCGGCACCGAGGAAACCGATCGAAATGCGGCCGCCCTGCAGCCAGTAACGAAACATCTCCGGCACCGAGACGGTCGTGACGGCGGTGTCGCAAAGTTCGCCGTCACCGATCGACAGCGGCAAAACATCGGGCGCGGTGCCGATGGTGCCGCTTTCATAGATCAGCGTGATGTCGGGCGCATGCGTCAGCCGCGCGACATTGCAGGCGGCCGACGGCGCACCGATGCCGACGAAGCAGACATCGTCGTTTTTCAGGGCTCGGCTGGCGGCAACCGTCATCATCTCATTGGGAGTAAAGCCGCTCATCCCGCGCTCCTCAGATGCTTTACGCGGCCGGCGAAATCGTCCGCCGTGCGATCGATGACATTGGCCTGCATCCAGGCCTGGAATTTTTCACGGTCAGCGGCGATGTCGTCCCATTCGAGATAGGCGGCATTGTCGCGCGCATAATAGCCGTGCGTGTACGACGGATGCGAACCGCCTGATACCACCGAGATCGCAGCGATGGTCCAGCGCGGCAGCACGGTGAGGTTGGGATGCAGGTCGTCGAAATTGTCGACGACTTCCTCTACCGTCACCACGGCGCGCTTGGCCGCGAGCACCGCCTCCTTCTGGATGCCGATAATGCCTTCGACCAGCACATTGCCCTTTTTGTCGGCCTTCTGGGCGTGGATGAAGGTCACGTCGGGGCGGATTGAGGGAACAGCGGCCAGCACTTCGCCGGTGAAGGGGCAGGTGACTGACTTGATGTTCGGATTGACTGTTGCCAGCCCGGCGCCGCGATAGCCGCGGAACACCGCGCAGGGCAGGCCGGCCGCGCCCGCCTCATAGGCGTTGGCCATGCCGGCATGGCTGTGCTCCTCGATCTCGATCGCCCGGGGAAAGCCGTTCTCGATGGCATCGCGGGCGCGTCGCAGCAGGCCGACGCCGGGATTGCCGACATAGGAGAAGATGATCTTCTTGGCCATGCCCATGCCGATCATCTGGTCGTAGATCAGGTCGGGGGTCATGCGGATGAGCGTCAGGTCGCGAAAGCCCTGGCGGATGGCCTCATGCGCCGCCGCCGTCGGGATCAGATGCGTGAAGCCTTCGAAGGCGACCGTATCGCCATCATGCAGATTCTCGGCCACGGCCTGTTTGAGCGGCAGGAAATTGACCATCGCCAAGAACTCCGAAGTTCAAAAAGTTCGTATTGCGAACATTTGTTTTGTATGAGATATTTTTACATCGCGCCGCCGAGACGAGTCAAGGCGGCGCATTGTCTTGCGGAGGCCGCATGGAGGACGAGGCAAAGACGCGCGACCATGTCGGCTCGCTGGAGCGCGGCCTTGCAGTCATGGAGATACTGGCCCGGCATCCGGCCGGGATGACGCTGACCGAAATGGCGGAGGAGGCGGGGCTGACCCGCGCCGGCGCGCGTCGCTTCCTGCTGACGCTGACCGCCACCGGCTATGCCACGCAATCCGGCCGGCAGTTTTCGCTGTCGCCGCGCCTGCTCGCCATCGTGCGCTCTTGGCTCGGCGGCGCCTCACTGTGGACATTCGCGGCATCCATCATGCGCGACGTCGCGGGCCAATTCGACGAGGCCTGTAACGCGGCGGTGCTGTCGGGCGAGGAAGTCGTCTATGTCGCGCGCATTCCTGGCCGCCGCATCCTCAGCGTTTCGCTCGATGTCGGCACCAGGCTGCCGGCGCATTGCACCTCGATGGGGCGCGTCCTGCTTGCGGGGCTGGGCGCGGATGAGCTGAAGGCCTTGCTTGCAGAGGCGAGGATCGAACGGCGCACGCCGAAGACGATCACCAGCCGCGCCGCGCTGGCCAAGGCCATCGACGCGGCGAGGGCGGATGGCTTTGCCGTCGTCGATGAAGAGCTGGAACTTGGGCTGCGTTCGATAGCGGTGCCGATCTATGACCGCGCCGGCAAGATCGTGGCGGCGATCAACGTCTCGACGCAGTCGGCGCGGTTCTCCGTCGAGGCGATGGAGCGGGATATCCTGCCAGCGCTGCGGACGGCCAAGCAACGGATTGAGGAATTTTTCTTGGTGTGAGCGCAAGGCTAATCGTCTGAGGGAAGCGCTGCCCCCGCTCTGTCTCGGAGACGGGAGCGCCCTAGGCGGTTAGCGTCGCCATGCGAACAAACGATGCCCTGGGGCACCTGAGCACAACGCATATGCGTGAATCCAAATATATCGTTGACGTCGCCCTTCAACTCCAATATTGAACAGGACTATACAGGTTTATTGAACAGGTACCCATATGAGGCGGCGCGTGGTTCAACTGTCTCCCGGCACGGGCAAGCCCGAGCAGATCGCCACCGTTCTCGAACATGAGATCCGCTCCGGCGTGCTTGGCTTCGGCGACCGCCTGCAAAGCGAGAACGAACTCGTCCAACGCTTCTCCGTCAGCCGCAACACGATCCGCAAGGGCCTTGAGGAGCTGTCCAGCCGTGGGCTGATAACGACCAAGGTCGGCATCGGCTCTTTCGTGACCTTCGACGGCAAGCCGGTCGACGACGCCATCGGCTGGTCGCGGGCGCTGGCCAATGCCGGCGCCAATGCCGAGACGCGGACGCTGCGGCTTGAAGTGATCGAGGATGCCGATCTTGCCGCGCTGCTTGGCATCGAAAGCCCGTTCTTCATCGCCGTCGACCGGGTGCGCACCAATGCCAGCGACGGCCATGCGATCTCCATCGAACGCAGCCGCCTGCCGCTGTCGCCCGAACTGGAGGACGTGCCGCTGCGCGGTCTGCGCGAAGGCTCGCTGCACCAGACGCTGCGCGGCGCCGGCCTCATCCCAGACCATGGCGAGGAATGGGTCGGCATCGAGATGCTGAATGCCGAAGACGCCGCCATTCTCGGCTGCCCGCAAGGCACGCCGTTCCTGCGCGGACGCCGGCTGACGCGTGCGGCCGACGACCGGCCGATCGAATATGTAACCAGCCTGCTCAACCCGGCGCATTTCGCGCTGCATATGAGGTTTTGAGCGATGCCGGACAGAACCAACGACACGCTCGATCGCGCCATGGGCGCGCTTGTCGGTGGGGCGCTCGGTGATGCGCTGGGCATGCCGACGCAGCTTCTGTCGCCGGCGCGGATCGCCGAGCTATACGGCCATGTCGAGGATTTCGTGGCGCCGTTTGCCGATCACCCGGTGTCGAAGGGGCTCGTTGCCGGCACCATCACCGACGATACCGAACAGGCGCTGCTGCTTGGTCGCATTCTGGTCCAGTCCGGCGACCGCTTCGATCATGCGCGCTGGGTGAACGCACTGCTCGACTGGGAGCGCGAGGTCAAGGCGCGCGGCAGCTATGACCTGCTGGGACCATCGACCAAGCGCGCCATCGACGCCATCAATGACGGCGTGCCGGCGGAAGAGGCGGGAAGCCGGGGCGACACCAATGGCGCGGCCATGCGCATCGCGCCGGTCGGCATCATGATGCCGCTGGAACCGCTCGACGCTTTCGTCGCCAAGGTGGCCGAAACTTGCCGTGCCACGCACAACACCTCGATCGCCATCGCTTCGGCCGCAGCAGTTGCCGCCGCCGCCAGCCACGGCGTCGCCGGTGGCGACTGGCGTGCCGCTTCCGACAGCGCGGTAGCAGCCGCGCGGCGAGGCGCCCGGCTCGGACATTGGGTGACTGGTGGCGATATCGCCGCGCGTATCGCCTGGGCGCAGGAGCTCGTGCGCGGCAAGACCATGCGGGATGCGATCGGGCTCATCACCGATCTCGTCGGCACCGGTGTGGCCAGCCAGGAGTCCGTGCCGGCAGCTTTCGCCGTGCTTGAAGTCGCGCAGGGCGATCCCTGGCAAGCGGCAATCATCAGCGCCAATCTCGGCGGCGACACCGACACGATCGGCGCGATTGCCTCAGGCATGGCCGGCGCCTGCGTCGGCTTTTCGCAACTGCCGCAACAACACATTGCCGGGCTCGTCGGCATAGATATGGGGGAGGTGCGCTCGCTTGCCGAAGACCTCGTCGCGGCGCGCACGGCAAAGGCCAGCAAGGATGCCGCGGCATGAGTGGGCGTCTGGTCCATATCGGCAGCGCCGTCGTCGACTATGTCTACCGCATCGACGCCTTGCCGGCGCCGGGCTGCGAGAAGACCGCGTCGAGCTTTGCGCAGGTCGCCGGCGGCGGCTTCAACATGATGGTCGCGGCCAGCCGCACCGGCATGACGGTGGTGTTCGGCGGCCAGCTCGGCAGCGGACCGAATGGCGATTTTTTGCGCGCCGCGTTTGCGGCCGAAGGCATCATAACGCTGACGTCGCCATCGCCTGTCATGGACAGCGGCAATTGCGTCGCCATGATCTCCGGGGATGCCGAGCGCACCTTCGTGTCGTGGCCCGGTGCGGAGAGCATTCTCAGCCTCGAGATGATGAGGCCCGTGGTGGTCGCGTCTGATGATTGGGTGTTCACGTCGGGCTACACGCTGAGCTATCTCGGAAGCCGCAACGCGCTGACCGACTGGATCGAGGCGCTGCCAGAAAACATTCCCTTCGTTTTCGATCCAACGCCGGTCATCGCGGATATCCCGCGTCCCATCCTGTCGCGGGTGCTTGCCCGTACGACATGGCTGAGCTGCAACATGACGGAAGCGGTCGAGATCGCTGGGCAAGGCGATGTCGAGGCACTCGCCGCCCGGCTGCTCGCCGACCACTGCCCAAAGGCCGAAGGCGTCGTTATCCGCGCCGGCGCCAAGGGCTGCTTCGTGCGGTTGGTCAATGGCGAGACGCAGACCATTGCCGGCTTCAAGGTCGATGCCATCGACACCAATGGCGCCGGCGACACCCATATCGGCGGTTTCGTCAGTGCACTCGCGCGCGGCGTGCATCCCTTCGAGGCGGCGCGCTATGCCAATGCGGCGGCAGCACTTTCCGTCACCCGCCATGGCGGCTCATCGGCGCCGACCGACAGCGAGATCCAGACTTTCCTGAGCCAGGCCGCCACGGGCGAGCCGGGCCAGAACCAGAAGGCCCATCAGACAGCCTGACCCGCCAAGCGGGCAAACAAGAGAGGAACGAACATGCGCATGCCAAGACTGACTGCCCTGCTGACGGCGACCGCCGTCATCACCTCCGCGCTCACGCTGGCCGCCAGTGCCGCCGAAGTGCATGTGCTCAACTGGAAGGGCTACGGCGCCGACGAGCCGTGGGCGATCGAAGCCTTCGAAAAGGCGACCGGCAACAAGGTCGTCAACGACTTCTTCAATTCCGAACAGGAAATGCTGACCAAGATCCGCACCAATCCGGGCCTCTATGACGTGGTCATGATCAACGCCGCCTTCAACGATCAGGCGATGGCGGAAAAGCTGATCCAGCCGATCGATACCTCCAAGCTGCCGAACTATGCCGACATCAGCAAGGACAAGGCGCAATCGCCGATGCTCGACCATGACGGCAAGGTCTATGGCGTGCCGTGGGTGTGGGGCCTGACGGCGCTGGCTATCAACGAAAAGTCCTTCGACAAGCCACCGACCTCGATCGCCGAAATGTGGGACCCAGCGCATAAGGGCCGGGTCGTCATTCGCGACGACGCTGTCGAAGCGGTGCAGTTCGGCGCCATCGCCACCGGCCAGAACATCAACGACATCAAGGATATGGACGCGGTCAAGACCAAGCTGACCTCGCTGATGCCGCAGATCAAGACGTTCTGGAGCTCGGAGAACGACTGGAACCAGATGGTCGCCTCCAACCAGATCGACATCGGCACCTATTGGAGCGGCTCGGCCGACCGTGCCAAGACGCATTTCAAGCTGCCGGTCTCGCTGGTCGTTCCGCAGGAAGGCGCCGTCGCCTGGCTCGACGCGTTCTCTATTCCCGTGGGCTCGAAGAATGTCGAGGGTGCGCAGGCCTTCATCAACTGGATGATCGATCCGAAATTCTATGTCGAATGGGTCACCAAGGTCGGCGCGCCGGTGTCGGCCAACACCAAGGCGGTGGAAGCGCTGCCTGAAGACTCCTTCAACCGCAAGGTGATGGGCGATCCCGAGGTGGCCAAGCGCATCCAGTTCCAGGCGCCGATCACCGACGCGCAGCGCGAGGCCTATCTGGCGCTGTGGCAGCAGCTCAAAGTCGACGTGAAGTAACGCTCACGTCCGGACCAGCCGGCGGTTGGCGCCGGCTGGCCCTTCAATCCTGGGGAGGAGGGTATCATGGCAGTACAGGGTGCGGTCGCGTCGCGCAGCGGGCTGAGATCGGCCCTGCCGCTGCTGGCGCCGGCCTATCTCTGGCTGACGGTGGCGATCTTCCTGCCGCTCTCGGCCATGGTATTCTTCTCCTTCATGACCGACCTGCCGCTGTCGGGAAAGCCGTGGGCGTTCACCCTTGGCAATTACGCCGCCTTCTTCTCGCAGAGCCTGTACCTGACGCTGCTGCTCGCTTCGCTGCGGCTCGGCCTCGAAGTGACTTTGTGGTGCGTCGTCATCGGCTACCCCGCCGCCTATGTGCTGGCCAAGGTGCTGAAGGGGCGCAGCCGCGAGGCGATCTTCCTGCTGGTCATCCTGCCGTTCTGGTCGAACGGGCTGGTGCGCATCTTCTCCTGGGCGATGGTGCTGCGCGAGGGCGGCATCCTCGACACGGCGCTCAACGCCGTGCTGCCGTTCAAGATCAACATCAACCTGATGTATTCCTATCCCGCAATCATCATCGGCCTGGTGCACTCCTACGTGCCCTATATGGTGCTGACCTGTTATCTCACTTTGCAGGCCATCGACGACTCGCTGATCGAGGCCGGACGTTCGCTCGGCGCCTCGCGGCTGCAGGTGCTGAAGCGGGTGATCATCCCGCTGTCGATGCCTGGCCTGGTGGCAGGTGCGGCACTGATCTTCGTGCCGGTCGTCGGCTCGTTCATGGAGCCGCGCATTCTCGGCGGCCGCACCGGCACGTTCTACGGGACGGTGATCGAGGACCAGTTCGTCGCCGTCTTCAACTGGCCGCTGGGGGCGGCGCTTTCCTTCATCCTGCTGGCGGTGGTGCTGGTGATCCTGGCGGTTGCCTCGCCGGTGCTGCGGAGGGCTGCTTGATGATGACGACCCGCATCCTCGAAGGACTAGGCCGCTTCTACATCGGACTGCTGCTCGCCTTCCTCTATCTGCCGATCATCATCATGGCGCTGATGTCGTTCAACGTCTCGCCCTTCTACCAATTGCCGTTCGAATGGACGACGGAATGGTATGCCTCGCTCTGGCAGAACGACCAGCTGATCGCGGCCACCTGGAACAGCCTCGAGATCGCGGTCATCACCACGCTCATCTCAGTGGTGCTTGGCTCGGCCGCTTCGCTAGCGCTGTTCCGCTATGATTTCCGCGGCAAGAAAGTGCTGCAGGCGCTGCTGTTTCCGCCAATCGCCATTCCGTGGCTGATCACCGGCACGGCGATGCTGATCTTCTTCTTCGGCGTCGGCATTGGCCGCGGCCTGTTCGCCATCCTGCTCGGCCATGTGGCGCTGGCGCTGCCCTATGTCATCGTCGTCGTCTCGGCCCGGCTGCAGACTTTTGCACCGGAGCTGGAAGAGGCGGCGCGCTCGCTCGGCGCCAACCAGTGGCAAGTGACGAGGCGTGTGACGCTGCCGTGGATCATGCCCGGCGTCATTGCCGGCGGCTTGTTCGCATTTGCCGTGTCGTTCGACCAGTTCGTCGTCTCCTACTTCCTGGCGACCCCGGGGCAGACGACGCTGCCGGTCGAAATCTACGCCGCGATCCGCAAGGGGTTCACGCCCGAGATCAACGCGGTCTCGACCATCATCATCGTCGTGTCGATGGCGCTGATGCTGCTCACGGCGCGCTTCTTCAAATTCGGCGGAGAGAAATAATGGCCGACGTGCAGGTATCGAACGTCTCGCGCAGTTTTGGCGCGCACAAGGCGCTGGACGACGTCTCCATCGATTTCGCCGATGGCGGCTTTTATGCGTTGCTCGGCCCATCGGGCAGCGGCAAGACCACGCTGCTTCGCCAGATCGCCGGCTTCGACTTTCCCGATACTGGCCGCATTGCCATTGGCGGCGAGAGTGTGGAACGCGTGCCGGTCGAAAAGCGGCGCATCGGCATGGTGTTCCAGAACTATGCGCTGTTTCCCAATATGAGCGTTGCCGACAATGTCGCCTTCGGCCTGTCGGTGCGCGGCGAAACGAAAGCGACGATCGCCACCGAAGTGCAGCGCGCGCTCGATCTCGTCCAACTCGGGAAGCTCGGCGAGCGCCGGCCGCACCAGCTCTCCGGCGGCCAACGCCAGCGTGTGGCGCTGGCGCGCGCCATCGTCACCAAGCCGCGCGTGCTGCTGCTCGACGAGCCGCTCGGCGCGCTCGACAAGGCGCTGCGCGTTGACATGCAGATCGAGCTGAAACGCATCCAGCGCGAGGTCGGCATCACCACCATCTTCGTCACCCACGACCAGGAAGAGGCGCTGACGATGAGCGACCGCATCGGCATCTTGCGCGACGGCAAGCTCGTGCAGGAAGGGCCACCGGAGGAGATCTACAACCGGCCGAAGAGCGAGTTCGCCGCCACCTTCCTTGGCGACGCAAACATTTTTCGCGGCGATGCGACCGGCAACGGCATCCGGCTGCCTGACGGCACGGCGATCGCCGCCGGGGTGGGTGATCGGCTTGCCGCCGGTACGAAGGCCAGCTGCGCCGTGCGTCCCGAACGCATTCGCATCGCGACCGATGCCGGGGTTGCGGATGCGGCCAATGCCAACGCTCTGAAGGGCCAGATCTCCAAGCGCATCTTCGCCGGCAACAACAGCACCTATTTCGTCGAGCGCGCCGGCCAGACGCTGAAGGTCATCGTCCAGAATACCGGCAATGACCGGCTGGCCGAGGGCCAGGATGTAATGCTCAGCTGGTCGCCGGAAAGCACTGTGCTGATTGCCGCAAACTAGTTCGCACCGTCACCCCGGCATGGTTCTGATGGGAATTGATGGAGCGGACCTTGGCTGATCGACGGGCCATGGCGTTATATCCGTCCTCCAGGGAGGAATGGATGGCAGGCCAGGGTTTCGAGCCGGATGTAAGGGTTCGCACCAGCGAATACCGGATCGGCTGCATCGGCGCCGGCATGATCATGGCCGAATGCCATCTTGCCGCCTATGCGCAGGCCGGTTTCCCAGTCGTCTCCATCGCTTCGCGCACCAAGGCCAGCGCCGAGAAGGTAGCTGCACGCTGGAGCATTCCGACCATCCACGACACACCGGAACAGCTGATCGAGGATTCCGAGGTCGAGATCGTCGACCTTGCCTTTCCACCCGACCAGCAGCCGGCGCTGATCCGCCAAGCGCTGAAGCAGCCTCACATCAAGGCGATCCTGGCGCAGGAGCCACTGGCGCTGTCGGTCGATGAAGCCGTGAAGCTGCGCGACGAAGCATCAAAGTCCGGCAAGATCCTCTCGGTCAACCAGAACATGCGCTACGACCAGTC
>NZ_JAMYVF010000016.1:0-142365 GCF_040323735.1 Mesorhizobium sp. M0029 | reverse complement strand
ATCTCCCCCGCAAGGGGGGAGATTGGCTGTCGCTGCCGCCTTCGCCAATCTTACAACGGTGTCTCGCGCCACCCTCACCGCTTTACCTCCCACGTCGTCACGCGTTCGCCCGTGACAGGATCCTTGCCGTCTTTCAGCTGCACGCCTTGCGTCAGCAACTCGTCGCGGATGCGGTCGGCCTCGGCCCAGTTTTTCGCTGCGATCAGTTCCAAGCGCTTGGCGATCGCCTTGGCGATCGCTGCCTCGTCGACCTTGGCCGCGCCGATATCGAAGCCGAGGAACAACAGCGATGCCTTCAGCGATGCGGCCGCTTCGTTGCCCTCCGCGGCCTCACCGGCAAGCTGCGTGAGTTGCTGGAAGGCGGCGTAGGTGGCGAGGTCGTCCGACAGTGCCGCCACAATCTCCGCCGGGACTTGCCCTGCCGACGGCGCCAGGTCAGCCGCGCGTTTCCATTTGCGCAGCGTGTTCTCGGCTTCCTCCAGCTTGCGCACGGAGAAATCGATCGGCTCGCGGTAATGCGTCATCAGCATCGCCAGACGCAGCACCTCGCCCGGCCATTTGCGGCCGCCGAAGGTCTCGGTCTCCAGCAGTTCGGCGATCGCGTAGAAATTGCCGACGCTCTTCGACATTTTCTGGCCCTCGACCTGCAGGAAGCCGTTGTGCATCCAGACATTGGCCATGACGTCGGTGCCGTGGGCGCAACGCGACTGGGCGATCTCGTTCTCATGGTGCGGGAAGATCAGGTCGAGGCCGCCGCCATGGATGTCGAAGACGTCGCCGAGATAGGCGGCCGACATGGCCGAGCACTCGATATGCCAACCGGGCCGGCCCCTGCCCCATGGGCTGTCCCAGCCGGGCTCCTCCGGTGACGACAATTTCCACAGCACGAAATCCCCCGGGCTCCTCTTGTGAGCGTCGACGGCAATTCGCGCACCGGCCTGCTGTTCGTCGAGATTGCGCTTCGACAGCTCGCCATAATCCGGCATCGAGGCGGTGTCGAACAGCACTTCGCCGGCGGCGACATAGGCGTGGCCGCGTTCGATCAAACGTTCGATGAGGGTGATCATGTCAACCTTGCCGTCGGCGCGGCGCGCGACGAACTCGGTGGCGCGTGGCTCGACCGTCGGCGGCAAGCAGCCGAGTGCGGCGACATCCTTGTGGTACTGATCGGCGGTTTTTTCGGTGACGCGGCGGATCGCCTCGTTGAGCGTCAGGCTTCCCGACGCGATCTCGGCGCCGAAATCGCGCAGCGCGCGGGCGTTTATCTTGTCGTCGACATCTGTGATGTTGCGCACATACGTGACACCAGCCTCGCCATAGAGGTGACGCAGCAAACGGAACAGCACGTCGAAGACGATCGCCGGACGCGCATTGCCGATGTGGGCAAAGTCGTAGACGGTTGGGCCGCAGACATACATGCGCACATTCGACGGGTCGATCGGGAGGAACACGTCCTTCGTCCGCGTTAGCGTGTTGTAGAGGCTGAGACCCTTCGATGCGTCAGACATGCGTGCCCTTCCGGCCCGTTAAGTTCTGGATGGAGTCTAACCTGTGCCAAGGCACAAATCGGCTCCAGCCTGCTGGCCGGGGCGTTTGTCCACTCTGGGGAAAGATGAGGCGAAAACGTCCGGACCAGCGCGAAGCTAGCCAATAATGCAAATGCCACAAATGGCGGAAAACGTTTTCATCGGCGGCTTTATCGCCTTGGCCGGTGTTGCCGTCAAGTCGCAACTTCCGGCAAAAGCGTCGCTGGATCATAGGTCAGGAGCCGCTGAAACATTTTATTAAACATGTCGGCACAGTCATGAAACATTCGCCGGCTAGTCCACCATAGGTCACGATTCGGTCAGATTCGGCCGGCAAACGCAGACACGGAAATGTTACCAGGGAAGAGATCGATGTCACGAACCAAGCAGGAATCGAGCCGCGCCAAGCAACCGGCGCTCGCCAACCACTACCGTGCGATCGGCCCGGCCGCGATCGTCGCCGCCCTTCTCCATACCGCGAAGAATAAAAAGCCGGCGCCGAAAATCACTTCGCCCCGCGCTGCCTGAACAGGCATCGTGCCGCCGCCGCCAAGGCGTGCGCCGGAACGGAAGGCTGAGGCCCCATAGCGCGCCTGAAAACAACAGCTCTTCCTATTGAGCAGGTTCTTCCCGAAGACCGGACATGGCTTCTTGGGAGCGCGCTCTAAAACAGCGTCGTCTGACTGTCGTCCGCGCCGGGCTTCTGGCGCCTGACCTTGCCGGGCTCGACGATGCCCATGTCCTGTATCTCCGGCCCGATGTTGGCGACCTTGTTGACGAGGTCGGAGACCGGAATTGCCTCGAAGAAATCGGGCAACGCGGGCTTGAGCAGGTCGGCCACATCGCGCGGTTCGAGCGTGCGGCAGTCCAGCCAGCGGGCAAAATCTTCAGGCGCGATCACCACCGGCATCCGGTCATGGATATGGGCGATGCCGGCATTGGCGTTGACGGTAAGAATAGCGCCGGTGTCCATTTCCGAACCGCCCGGCTCGGCATAGGTTTCGATCAGCCCGGCAAAGGCGATCAACCCGCCATGCCTCGGCCGTATCCAGTAGGGCTGGCCCTTCTTGCCGCTCCCGGATTGCTGCCACTCATAGAAGCCGGAGGCCGGCACCAAGGCACGGCGATGGCGCATGGCGGCTTTGAACGAGGCTTTTTCAATAGCGCCTTCCGAACGCGCGTTGATGAGCAGCGGAAATTCCCTGGTGTCCTTGACCCAGGTGGGGATCAGTCCCCAGCGCACCAGCATCGCCTGGCGATCCGGGAAATCGAGCCCGGCATGCGCGGCGGCCCCGACAGCGCCATCAGCACCGGCTGCGTCGGCGCGATGTTGTAGCGGGCCGGAAAATCCTCCAGCTCCGCCAGGCCGAGCAAGGCGGCGGTCTGGTCCGGCGTGGCCGTCAGGGCAAAGCGTCCGCACATTGGCAAGCTCGATGAATTGATCCGATCGCGAACGTGGCGATGGAACCGGCGCTGCGCAACCGCTAAAGCTGCTCGCTGCCAGCCGGTCCACAAGGGTTTGGCCTCACATAGGCGAAAACGAGATCGATGAACGAGCAGCGCAAGACACTTCCCGCAGTCTCGGTCGCCGTCGTGCGCGGCAGGACGGTGCTGCTGGTCAAACGGGCGCGGCCGCCGTCGCAGGGGCTTTATGCCTTTCCCGGCGGCAAGGTCGAGCCCGGAGAGACGCTGCAAGAAGCAGCAGTGCGCGAATTGCTGGAGGAAACCGGGCTGCGGGCGCAGGACTATCGTCCGCTTCGCGACATCCACATCGACGGCAGCGGCGAGAATCACCCGGTCGACTATCTGCTGACCGTGTTCGGCGCCGTTTATGCCGGCGGCGAAGCGACGGCCAGCGACGATGCCGAGACCGCCGCCTTCTATAGTCTTGATGAAATGGCGACGCTGCCGCTCGCGGGTGACGTCATGGAGGTGGCTGAAGAGCTTTTGGCCTGAAGCAGGCCCATATCTGCCGCTCCGAGAATCGCCTTGCAGGCGACAAAATGTTTCGTCAGATAGACTTATGACCCGCACCTCGCTGTTCCTTGCCGCATGCATCGCCACCGCCACGGCTTTTGCCGTGCAGCCGGCGCTGGCCGCCGAGTCGCCGTTCGAGCCCGGGCTGATGCGACTGGCCGAGGTGCTGGGGTCGCTGCATTTCCTGCGCAATCTGTGCGGCGAAAAGGGCGACCAGTGGCGCACCGAGATGGAAAAGCTGATCGATTCGGAAAATCCCGATCCGGAGCGGCGTGCCCGCTTCATCGCCAGCTTCAACCGCGGTTACCGTTCCTTCGGCGGCACCTATACCCAATGCACGCCGTCAGCGACCGAAGCCATCAGCCGCTACATGAAGGAAGGCGAGACGCTGTCGCGCGACATCGCCTCGCGTTACGGCAACTGACGAGCGCCAGACGGCGTTTAGCGAACGCCTTTTCGAGCACCCGCCTTGTATCCACGGCACGTTGATGCAATCTTGGTGTTGCACTTGCGCAACAGTATTAACGAAACGTTAGCGCGCGAATGCGGAATTAACTCAAACTGAAGGTTTTCATCCCGCTCACCGGTCTAATCGGCTAAGTTTGAATCGGACCGAACGCAGGCGACGAAGTTTGTAAAGACGATCAAAAAAATGTCGTATTTACAGATACTTACTTAGCCTGCGTGAGATAGGGGCAGCCCAAGCCGGATCCGACCCGTCGGACCGCCGCTTGAAAAGGTGGACATCGCAAATGGAACATGGCGTCAACGACATCGACGCGCTGGTCAGGGAAGAAAAGCGCCTGACCGCGGTGGAAAGCCATAGCGAGGCCTGGGCGGAAGGTCTGTCGGCCGGCATAGAACCTGAAATCATCGCCGAGGCAGCGCTTGAAACCGCGTTCGGCGAGATGCTGCGAGCCAATGGCGAAACCTCGGCCCTTGCCCTGCTCGATCGCATGCGTGAAAAGGTGATCGCCGGCGCCTTCGAGCCGGAGCGGTTTCGGCACTAGGCGTCGCGCGTCTCAGAGGGTGCATCGCCAGCTTACCGGTTCTTTGACGACGGCGCGCCGTTTGGGCATCATGCCTGAACAGCCTAGGCCCAAGGAGAGGCAAGCGGTGAATTTTTCGATGTCAGGCCGGCCTCGCGGCGTGGTCCTCAGCATCTGGCTTGCCGCCTCTTGCGCCGCGGTTCCGCTGGCGCTTGTCCTGACCAGCAACCCTGCCTATGCGCTGAGCGAGATCAAGCGCGAGGAGCTTCCAGCTCCTGCCGGGCCACCAGCCAATGGTGAGACGGCGCCGTCGGAAAATTCAGTGCCAATGCCCGATCTGCCCGGCACGGCGCCACCGGCCGCTAGCCAGCCGAAATCGCCCACGGAGCCCGAACAAAGCCAACCGGAAGCCCCCGCCAACGATGGCGGCGTGGCCAACCCGCGTGCCGATCCAGAAGCGCCGGTGCCCGAAGTCGTCTATGACCTTTCCAAATTGCCCGAGCCCGTCAGGCGCATGCGCGATCTGATGGTCGAGGCCTGCGTAAGCGGCGACATCGAGAAGCTGCGGCCGCTGATCGGCAAGGGCGACACCATGACCCAATTGTCGCTGGGCGAAATCGAGGGCGACCCGATCGCCTTCCTGAAAGGGCTATCGGGCGACAAGGAAGGTCAGGAAATCCTCGCTATCCTGGAAGAGGTGCTCAATGCCGGCTATGTCCATGTAGACGTCGGCACACCGCAGGAACTCTATGTCTGGCCATATTTCTTCGCCCTGCCGCTGGACAAGCTCAACGCCAGGCAGCGGGTCGAACTGTTCAAGATCGTCACCGCCGGCGACTATGACGACATGAAGCAGTTCGGCGCCTACATCTTCTACCGCGTCGGCATCACGCCGGCCGGGCAGTGGACATTCTTCGTCGCCGGGGATTGAACGGCGATTCCCCTGGGATGGCTACTGGCTAGGGCTAGAAAGCTCGAGGCCTGTGTCAGGCCATATGCGGATACCTTCATTTCGAAGGGCCGAAATCGCTTCGACCGCCGCGTTGGGATCCATTTGCAGCACCTCGGCGGCATGCCGCAATTCTTCCTTGTCCCGCAGCCTGTTTACCACCCAAGCCACCTTGCGCTCGATATCCACGCCATAGGCCGCCTTCGCCTTGCCAACAGCGTCGCTCGGGATTTCCTTATAGATGCCAACCAGCACTCCAAGATCGATGGCATCGCGATATGCAATTGCACGGTCCTGACATCGATCCGCGTTCGCCAGCAACTTCTCGGCAAACATATCCGCCGGGACCAGGGCGGATACATTCAGATCGTCGTCGAAATGGCCTCGCAGTTTTATGCGGCCTTCGCGGATGACTTCAAACTTGATCGTTTGGCCTTTCAACCGCACGATCGTCCGCAAGCCATATTGATCGATCTGGAAGTCCCGAACAGCCTCGACCGGCTCAGGAAAGAATGCTCTGACGCCACGTTCGGCTGCGGAGGTCCGCAATTCGCGATAGCCATCACTGTCGGCACACAGGAAGTCCACATCCAGTGAGCGGCGATATTCCCCGAATTTCATAACGATCGCAGTGCCACCGCCGAACCAGCACTGGTTTGCGGTCAGGAAATGGCGTTCCATCAACCCGAGCGCTTCGGCAATGATCTGGTGCTCGGGCCTCTTGAATTCCATCATGACGCTCGCGGTGTGTCCTGTTGATATTCCGGCTGCGAGGAACGATCAGGTGAGGGAAATCAGCCGGCGGTCAAGAGCACGCCGTGACCGAATTTGTCTGCCAAACTTTGGATAAGCATCTTCTCACGCACAGTAAGACGCTTTTGATCGACAAACCGCCAATTACGCTCATACAGCGCAAATGCCTCTTCGGCCGGAATCGGGCGTGCCGCATCGCGGTTCCAGGCGAGCGCCTGGAGCTCCGGAAACTCCGCAGGGACGATCATGGGCGCGATATCTGCGTTCATAATGCCCTTAACGTAGTGGATAGCGCTTAAAAAATCCAACGCAGCAAGAAACCGCTAAGCCGGCAGCGCCTCGGAAAACTCTACCGGCCTGCCCTGCCCGGGCGTGACGATCTCGCCTTCCCACATCACGCGACGGCCGCGCACGATGGTGCCGATCGGCCAGCCGGTGACTTCCTTGCCGTCATAGGGCGTCCAGCCGGCCCTGGAGCCGGCTTGCGCATTGGTGATGGTCTCGCGCCGCTGGAGGTCGACAATGGTGAAATCGGCATCGTAGCCGGCGGCGATGCGGCCTTTCCTGGCCATGCCGAAGATGCGCTGCGGGCCGTGGCTGGAGAGGTCGACGAAGCGCTGCAGGGTCAGCAGGCCTGAATTGACATGGTCGAGCATGATCGGCACCAGCGTCTGCACCCCGGTCATGCCAGACGGCGAGGCCGGATAGGGCTTTGCCTTCTCGGCCGGCGTGTGCGGGGCGTGATCGGAGCCGAGCACGTCAATGATGCCTTGCGCAATGCCGTGCCAGACGCCGTCGCGATGGCGGGCCGCGCGAACCGGGGGATTCATCTGGATCAGCGTGCCCAGCCGCGCATAGTCGTCGGCGGCGAGTGTCAAATGGTGCGGCGTCGCCTCGCAGGTGGCGACATCCTTGTGCTGTTGGAGGAAGATGATTTCCTCGGCAGTGGAGATATGCAGCACATGGATGCGGGCGCGGGTGTTTCGCGCGATGCGCACCAGCCGCTCGGTACAGCGAAGCGCCGCGATCTCGTCGCGCCAGACGGGATGCGATGACGGGTCGCCCTCGACGCGCAGGCCCAGGCGCTCGCGCAGCCGGAACTCGTCCTCCGAGTGAAAGGCGGCACGGCGGCGGGTGTTGCGCAGGATCGATGCGACACCCTCGTCGTCCTCGACCAGCAGGTCGCCGGTGGACGAGCCCATGAACACCTTTATCCCGGCAGCACCCGGCAGCCGCTCGAGCTCACCGACATCATCGGCATTCTCGCGCGTGCCGCCAACCCAGAAGGCGAAGTCGCAATGCATCCGGCTGGTGGCGCGGCGCACCTTGTCGGCAAGCGCCGCCTCGCTGGTGGTCAGCGGATTGGTGTTGGGCATTTCGAAGACGGCGGTGACCCCGCCCAGCACAGCCGCGCGCGAGCCCGTCTCCAGATCTTCCTTGTGCTCCAGCCCCGGCTCGCGAAAATGCACCTGACTGTCGACGACGCCTGGCAGGACGTGCAGCCCGCGACAGTCGATCGCTTCGCCGGCCGAAGCTTGGCGAAGATCGCCCATTGCGACGATGCGACCACCCTTGACGCCGACATCGCGCGCGCCCTCGCCATCATGGTTGACCACCGTGCCGCCTGTCAGGATGAGGTCGTAGGTGGTGGCCATGGGCGTTCGGTCTCTTGCGGGGGGAGTATCGTCGGCTTACGTAAAGGCCGACCGTTTTGCAAGATCAGGTTCTTTGCCGCCCATGCCTTTTGCCCTGCTCAAAGACCGCGCTCTCATTTCTGTGTCAGGCCCGGATGCCGAGCATTTTTTGCAGAACATCCTCACCACCGACCTCGACACGCTGGGCGCCGGTGCGGCAAAACCCGGTGCGCTGCTTTCGCCGCAAGGCAAGATCCTGTTTGATTTCCTGATCTCGCGTAGCGGCGAGGACGGATTCCGGCTGGATTGCCGTGCCGACGTCGCAGACGACTTCCTGCGCCGGCTGATGCTTTACAAGCTGCGCGCCAAGGCCGAGATCGCGAAGCAGGATCAAGTGCTTGTGACGGTTGCGTGGGGCGATGATTCAAGCGCCTCACCTTCTGATTCAACGACACTTGCCGATGCCCGCTTCCGCGATGTGGTTGTGAGCCGTTCCTATGGCGGCGCATCCCTAGGTGGCGATCCGGCTGCATGGCAGACGCTCCGCATCGCCAACGGCATTGCCGAAAGCGGTCCCGATTATCAGCTCGGCGATGCCTTCCCTCACGACGTGCTGCTCGACGAGACCGGCGGCGTCGGCTTCAAGAAAGGCTGCTATGTCGGCCAGGAAGTGGTCTCGCGCATGCAGCATCGCGGCACCGCCAGGCGGCGCGTGCTGATCGTTTCGGCCGACCATGCCTTGCCCGCGCCGGGCTCGGAGCTGACGGTTGCGGGGCGGCCGGTCGGCACGCTCGGCTCGACCGCGGGCACGGCCGGCCTCACCATTGCCCGCATCGACCGGGTCAAGGCGGCGCTCGACGCTGGCCAGCCGGTACTGGCCGGTGATGTCACCGTCTCGCTCGCCATCCCGGCCTGGGCGCAGTTCAGCTTTCCCAGGGAAGCCATCGGCGCGGAGGATGCCTGATGGCTGCCGATCGCGTCGGAGCGCCACCGCGCGCGTGGCAGCGCATGCTGTCGGGACGGCGGCTCGACCTGCTCGACCCCTCGCCGCTCGACATCGAAATCTCCGACATCGCCCACGGGCTTGCCCGCGTCGCCCGCTGGAACGGCCAGACCCGCGGCGATCACGCCTTTTCGGTTGCCCAGCATTCGCTGCTGGTCGAGGCGCTGTTCAGCGAGTTGCAGCCGGACGCCTCGGCCAACGCTCAGTTGGCAGCACTGCTGCATGACGCGCCGGAATATGTCATCGGCGACATGATCTCGCCGTTCAAATCGGTAATGGGCGGCTCCTACAAGGAGTGTGAGCTGCGTCTCCAGCGCGCCATCCATCAGCGCTTTTCGCTGCCGCCCGAACTCGGCGTCGGCTTGCGCAAGGAGATCAAGCGCGCCGACCAGATCGCCGCCTATTACGAGGCGACGCTGCTTGCCGGTTTCTCGACCGCGGAAGCAACCGAGTTCTTCGGCCGGCCGCGCGGGTTCAATGCCGACCGCTTCGACTTTAAGCCGCACTCGGTGACCTCGGCGCAAGCTGCCTTCCTCAAACGCTACGCAACGCTTGAAAAGCAACGCCAGGCAACGGTTGCCGTGCATTCGGCGCAGTGAACATACGCTAAATTAACCAGCGGTAACCACAGTACCGGGTTTCGATCACGGTCAGCAGGCACGCCTCATGTCCGTTGCGCACGTCAAGGGTGGTTCGCCCGTCCGCAGACGGGGAGCCGGAGGCGTCGCCGCGCCACGGCAGATCGCCGACGAACTGCGCCACCAGAACGAGCGCTTTTCCGCGGCCGTCGAGAATATGTCGCATGGGCTGTGCATGTTCGACGCCGACGAGCGGATGATCATCTGCAACGGCAACTATATCAGCATCTTCTCCCTCGACGCGAAGATCGTGCGGCCCGGCATCGCGTTCCTGGACATTCTAAAGCACAGCGTCGACATCGGTGTCGCCTCACAGAGCGCCGAAGACCTGTATGCCATCCGCAAGCCCTATATCGAGCGCGCGCAAGCCTCGACCTACGAGGAAATACTGTCGGACGGACGTATCGTTTCCATCACGCACCGGCCGCTGGCCTCAGGCGGCTGGGTGTCGATCTATGAGGACATTACGGAGCAAAGGCGGGCCGAGCAGGAACTGAAGGAGCAGCACCGCCGCTTCGATGCGGCGCTCGCCAACATGTCGCAAGGCCTGTTGATGTACGACGCCGAAGGCACGCTGATCGTGCGCAACCAGCGCTTCCTCGACCTCTACAAGGTCACGCCTGACGACTTCCCGCTCGGCATGAGCCAGCGCGCCCTGCTCGAACAGATGGTGCGACTGCGCATTTATCCGTCGATGGACATCGACGGCGAGATCGCCAACACCAGAGCCAGCCTGCAGGCCGGTGAGGAGCGTTCGACAGACCGCAGCCTTGCCGATGGCCGAACGCTGCTGGTTGCGCGCCGGCCGCTTACCGGTGGCGGCTGGGTGGCGACCTTCGAAGACATCACCGAGCGCCGGCGCGCCGAAGAGCGCATGAGCCACCTTGCCCATTACGACACGCTGACCGACCTGCCCAACCGCTCGATGTTTCGCGAACGGCTCGACCAGGCGATGGCCGGCGATACACCGTTGGCGATCTTCTCGCTCGACCTCGATCGCTTCAAGGCCGTTAACGACACCTGGGGACACCCGGCCGGTGACTGGCTGCTGAAATGCGTGGCGGAGCGGTTGCGGCACAGCCTGCGCAGCGACACCGATGTGGTCGCCCGCCTCGGTGGCGACGAGTTCGCCATCCTGCAGTTCAATCCCAAAGGCGCCACCGATGCGGAACAACTGGCAAAACGCATCGTCGCTGTCGTCAGCCAGCCGTTTCGCGACAAGGGCCGCGACATGCATGTCGGCATCAGCCTTGGCATCGCGCTGTATCCCGGTGACGGCAAGGACGCCGACACGCTTTTGAAGAACGCCGACATGGCGCTTTACAGCGGCAAGAGCGAAGGCCGCAACGTCTACCGCTTTTTCGAGCCCGGCATGGATGCCTTGGTGCGGGCGCGCCTGGCGCTCGAAACCGATCTCGAGACGGCACTGAAGCGGCGGGAGTTCGTGCTGGAGTTCCAGCCGATCACCAACATCGCGTCGGGCAAGATCGTCGGCGCCGAAGCGTTGATGCGGTGGAATTCACCGACGCGCGGCCTGGTGGCGCCCGACGATTTCATCGCAGCCGCCGAAGACAGCGGGCTGATCGTTCCGCTGGGCGAATGGGCGCTGAAACAGGCCTGCAGCGTGGCCGCCGGCTGGCCGCCTGGAATGCGCATCGCCGTCAATGTCTCGGCAGTGCAGATCAGAAGCGCCGACTTTGCCCGCAGCGTGATTTCGGCGCTGGCCGTTTCCGGCGTGCCGGCCAGCCGGCTCGAACTGGAAATCACCGAGACCGTGCTGATGGATGAGAGCGAGACGGTGCTGAAGACGCTGAGACAGCTGCGCGAACTCGGTATCCGCATCGCGCTCGACGATTTCGGCACCGGCTATTCGTCGCTCGGCTATCTCAGGCGTTTTCCCGTCGACAAGATCAAGATCGACCGCTCCTTTATCCACGATATCGACAACAAGGACACGGCGGCGATCGTGCGCACGATCATCGGGCTTGGTGCCGAACTTGGCATCACTGTCACCGCCGAAGGCGTCGAGACCGAAGCGCAGCTCGACATATTGCGCAAGGCTGGCTGCGTCGAGGCGCAGGGCTTTCTGATCGGCATGCCGTCAAAGGCCGCCGACATGGCTCGACTTCTCAAGACGAGGGCAGCGTCCCGGCGCGCCTGAACATCCCCGGCGTCATTCCATGCGCGGCGCGGAAGGTGCGCGAGAGATGGCTTTGGTCGGAGAAGCCGGCCGCAAAGGCGGCACCGGCGAGATCTGAACCTTGCCGGATCAGCAGATCGGCACGGCGCAGCCTGCGGTCACGGATGAAGGCAGCAGGGGTGAGACCCAGCACTTTCCTGAAATCGCGGATAACTTGAAAGCGCGTCACGCCTGCGGCTTCAGCGAGCCGCTGCAAATCGAGGTCCGAGTTCAGATGGTCTTCGATGACCTGTTCATAGACCCGGAGCCGGCTTTTCGATCCGAAGCTTTCGACCGCCTCGCGCCGCCGGCCGCCCCAATCGCCATGGCGCAGGATGAGCTTGCGCAAGGCGATCAGCATGGATGTTTCGGCGCTCGTGGCATCACCCGATGTCGAAGCCAAGTGCGCGACGCCTACTGCCTGGACGAGATCGGCATCATCGACGATCGCTTGCGAAAACAACGGCGGGCGATCCTGCCCGAGTTCGTCCGCGATCGCACCCATGAGCGAGGCCGACGGATAGAAGGTGCGGTAAGCCCAACCCTGGTCGGCACCCGCCTCGCCGTCATGCCATATCTCCGGATTGACGAGCAGAACCGTGCCCGACGGCGCGAGGACAGTCTCGTTGCCGATGCGGACCCGCTCGCACCCTTGCGTGATCAGGGCGACGACATAGGTCGGGTGCGTGTGCAGCTGGTAGCGATGCCGCGTGAAGCGCGCCTTGAGCATGCCAAGATCGCGAAAGCGCGGATGACGCCAGAACTGCGTCGTCTCCTGAGGCTGTTGAATTCCAGACACGGTCAATCCTGTTCAAGACGCTGCCGGCGCAAATCCTTTACGTGCTGGCATCGACAAGGCCGAATTTACGATAGCCGGCAAGGAGAGCGCAATGCTGCACAACGACCCCATCGCCGCCCTCACCCCGCAGGTGGTGGAATGGCGGCATCACATCCACGCCAACCCCGAACTCGGTTTCCAAGAGTATGAGACCGCGCGCTTCGTCGCCGACAAGCTGCGCACCTTCGGGCTCGACGAGGTTCATGAAGGCAATGGCGGCACCGGCGTGGTTGGCGTCCTCAGAGGACGACCAGGCGTGCGCGCCATCGGGCTTCGCGCCGAACTCGATGCCTTGCCCGTGCTGGAGAAGACAGGATTGCCATATGCGTCGAAGAAAGACGGTGTGATGCATGCCTGCGGCCACGACGGGCACATCGCGATGCTGCTCGGCGCCGCCAAGCTGCTCGCCGACAACAGAGCCTTCGACGGCACCGTCTGTTTCATCTTCCAGCCGGCGGAAGAAAATGAAGGCGGCGCCATGCGGATGATCGAGGACGGACTGTTCGAGCGCTTCCCCGTGGAAGCCGTCTACGCCGTCCACAACTGGCCGGGGCTGCCGCTCGGAAAGATCGCGGCCCGTGCCGGGTCGATGATGGCGGCCGTCGACACTTTCGAACTGAACTTTGAGGGGACCGGCGCGCATGCCGCAATGCCGCAGCTAGGCGACGATCCCGTGCTCGCGGCCGGCGCCTTCGTTCAAGCCGTGCAGCGCATCGTCAGCCGTTCGGTCGACCCGCAAATGGCGCTGGTCGTTTCGATCACCCAGATCCATGGCGGCAATGTCGGCAACATCGTGCCGGGCAAGGTCTGGCTGCAGGGAACCTGCCGCTTCTTCGAGCCCACTTTGTCGGACCATTGCGAAAGGCTGATCGGCGACATCGCGCAAGGCATTGCCTCGGCGCATGCACTCACCGCCAAGCTCGCCTACAAGAAAGGCTACCCGCCGCTGGTCAACACGTCGGCTGCCACTGACCGGGCCGTCCAGGCGGCAACCGCGGTTGTCGGCCGCGAGCAGGTCGAGACCGCATTCAACCCGAGCCTCGGCTGCGAGGATTTTGCCTACATGGTCCGCGAAGCCGGCGGCTGCTATGCCTGGGTCGGCGCAGGAGCGGTCAGACTGGGCGAAGGGGTGCACGGCGATCGCTATGTCTTCAAGACGCCATCGTCCCCACCGTGCTCCGCTATTTCGTCACGCTCGTTGAGCAGACGCTACGCTGACGGCCGAGCGCCTCAGCGCAAGGTCTCGACGTATTTCTCGTGGAAGCTGACATAGCCGGGTTCGACGACTTTGAGATGGCGCTCGATCAGCTGGTGGAAGGCCGGCAGCTGATGGAAGGGCACGCCGGGATTGGCGTGGTGCTCGGCGTGATACGGCATGTTCCAGGCGACTTTGCGCACCAGCCAGTTGGTCAGCGTGGTGCGGGTGTTTTCCAGCATGTTGGCGACAAGCGGGCAGCGGCCATGCTCGGCCAGCAGATAGAGCCTGAGGAAGGGCTGGCCGAGCAGCGCCGGCACGATCCAGACATAGAGCAGTACACTTGCCTCGAACCACAGGGCTAGCGCGGCGACCACGACATAGAAAGCGATCATGGCGCGGGCTTCAGTGCGCACCTTGGGCAGGCCTTTCGGCGGCACGTAGCTGTCGTGGCAGCCGCCAATCGCGTTGGTGTAGAGTGTCTGCAAATGCCCCCACCACACCGGCAGGCCCGAGACGTGGACGATGTATTGCCGCATCGTCTCCGGTTTCGGGAAGGCGAGTTCCGGATCGTTCTCGGGATCCTGGGTGAAACGGTGATGGGCGAAGTGGAAATAGCGAAACCAGTCGGCGGGCAGCGCGATCGCCAGGCTGCAGACCCTTGCGGCGGCATCGTTGAGCCACTGCGTCTCGAACGCCGTCCTGTGCACCGTCTCATGCAGCAGCGTGAACAGGAAGACGATGAGAATGCCTTGCGGCAACATCAACAGCGGCCAGTACGACACCTTGGCCGCAATCAGCCCGCCGATAGCCACAATCGCGCCGAGATGGAAGGCGAGTTGGACCAGACCCGGCCCGTCCGACTTGCCGGTCAGGCGGCTGCGCTGCTCATTGGTCAGGAACGCGATGACGTCGCGATGGTCTCTGGGTTCAAACTGGGCCGATACGGTCATGGCGCCAAGCTACTCGAATAAGAAAGCTTTCGAAAGACGAGGATTTCTGCGACACAGATAAGCTGACCTTACCTATCGGATCACCCAATGACCGCGCTTCCTTCCCTGAGAGGACTTCAAGCCTTCGAGGCGGCGGCGCGCTCGGGGAGTTTCGCCGCAGCGGCGGATGAGCTCTCGATCTCGGCGGCTGCGGTCAGCCAGCTCATTCGCACCGTCGAGGAGCAGATGGGTCGAAAACTGTTCCATCGCGTCAACCGCCGCGTGATGCTGACGGAAGCCGGCGTCGAGATGCTGCCCCGGCTGACCCTGGCTTTTCGGGAGATCGGCAGCATCGCGCGTGGCAGCGATGCCTTCCGCCCGCGGCTTGTCATATCGGTGCCGCCGTCCATGGCGATGGGCTGGCTTTCCGAACGTCTCGCCGGCTTTGTGGCCAGCCACGGCGCCGTCGACATATCCCTGCGCGGCGATGACGATCCGGTGCCGTTCGACCGCGAACTGATCGACATCCGGCTGTCCTTCGGCCCGCACTATCGTGAACACCCGACCGAAGACATTGTCAGGGACGCCGTCTACCCCGTCTGCGCGCCAGAACTCACCGCCAAAACCGACAGCCTCGCCGGCCTGCCACTGATTCACACCGACTGGGGACCGACCGGCGCGTCGTTTCCGTCTTGGCGCACCTGGTTCGAGGCGGCGGGCATAGAGCCCGGCCGCACAGTGCAGCGCGGCCTGTCGGCGAACTCGTCGCGGGCAGCGCTCGACCTTGCCATTTCAGGGCTGGGCGTGGCGCTGGCGCAAGGCATTTATTGCGCCGGGACGCTGGAAGAGGGCCGTTTGGTCCGGGCTAATGCCCTATCGATCGCGCTGCGTCAGCCATATTGCCTGACGATCCCGGAACGCAGTGCAAGGCGCGACCTGGTGGCGGCGTTTCGCAATTGGCTGATTGAGGAATGCCGGCGGTCGGTGGGTTCGCCGGTGCTCGGCTGATGGACCGAACTGCTCAGAGATGGCCGGCCAGTGCGGCGACCATGTCCTTGTTCGTCGCCACGGGAATGATCTCGAACTCCACCAGGTCAGACCATTCGATGACCCAGCGCTGCAGCAGCGTGACGTCATCGGCCTCGACCAGCAGGAAGCAGCGGCTCATATCAGCCGCGATCCAGGAGTGGTGCACGACAAGCGCGTCCGGCTTCAATCTGCCGCGCTCGCCGAAACGGCGGTAGATCTCCTTGCGGTCGCAGCCGGTGAAATCCTCGATGACGATGAACTGCATTTTTCCCCCTCGGTTGAATTGCCGCCCGGGACGGCAAACTAACGCCCGGGACGGTCCAGCCGCTCCAGGAACCATTGCGTCAGCCGCACCCAGACTTCGTCCTTTTCGCCGGAATCCTCCCAGCCATGGTCGAGGTTCGGGTTGTCGTTGACCTCGATGACGAAGACGCCATCCTTGGTTTCCTTGAGATCGACGCCGTAAAGCCCGTCGCCGATGCAGCGCGCCGCCTTCACCGCGGTGTCGACGACATGCGGCGGCGTCTCTTTCAGCGTGAAGGTCTTGATGCCGCCCTGGTCGGGCTTGCCGCTGGCCTTGTGGTTGACGATCTGCCAGTGTTTTTTCGCCATCAGATAATGCACGGCAAACAGCGGCTGCCCGCCGAGCACGCCGACGCGCCAGTCATATTCGGTCGGGATGAATTTCTGCGCGATCAGGAGATCGGAATCCTCCAGCCACTCGGTGGCGAGCGTCTTCAGTTCTTCGAAGTTGCCGCATTTCTTGACGCCGCGCGAGAACGATGAATCCGGGATCTTCAGCACCAGCGGAAAGCCGAGCGTCTGCGCTGCCAGTTCGAGATCCGAGGTGCCGGCTATCATCACCGTCGGCGGCACCGGCACCTTGTTGTAGGCCATCAGTTCGTTGAGATAGACCTTGTTGGTGCAGCGGATCATCGACAGCGGGTCGTCGATCACCGGCATGCCTTCCTGCTGGGCGCGGCGCGCGAAGCGGTAGGTGTGGTTTGAGATCGAGGTGGTCTCGCGGATGAACAGCGCGTCGTAATTGGCGAGCTTGGCCAAGTCCTTCCTGGTGATCGGCTCGATTTCGACGCCCATCTTTTCGGCGATCTTGGCCCAGTAACGCAGCGAGGAAATCTCCGACGGCGGCAGTTCCTCATGCGGATCGACCAGCGTGGCGAAGGTGTAGCGTGCCGGGGTGCGGCCCTTGGTGTCGCGCCACTCGCGGTTGGTGTACGTCTCGAGCGCCTGCACGAATAAGGCTTCTTCCTCCTCGGCCATCCTGGCCAGCGGCAGGAATCCGATCTTGCGGATCGAAGCCCATTCGGCGCTGTCCTTGATGTGAACCTCAAGCGCCGGAGCGCGGAACCAGTCGAACAACAGCTTGGCGAAGCGGTCCCAGACCTTCGACGGTCCGATGCCGAAGAAGATGCAGATTTTTTGCGGGAAAACGCCTCCGAGATCCTTGCGGCATTTGTTGAGCGCCAGCTCCAGTTCCGGCAGCGCGTGCTCGTAGAGCTTGCGCTCGGACAGGTCGATCATCGTCTCGACCGTCGGGATGACCTTGTGGCCGCGCGAACCGGCGAGCAGAGAGGCATAATAGCCGCGGCTCTGGTAGGCGTAATTGTTCGACAGGTTGATGACCTTCGGCTGCTGGCCGCGAAACAGCGCCGGATGCGCAAGATAGTCACGGTTGGTGATGATCTTGTGCGGCGTCGCCGCCGGGTCGAGATCGTTCTGACGGCCGGTGAGGATGACCCAGGTCATTGTTATCAGCGTTTCCCAAGAGTGATGGCAGCACGCAGTCCGTCGCGGCCGAATTGCGCCATGTTCATGAAGATGCCGTGCGGCACGGGAATGTTGGCGGCATCGAGGATGGTCTCCTGTCTTTCGTCCTCGACCCAGGGATCGTGGATCAGGATGTGGTCGCCATCGTCGCCGATAGCCAGCACCCAATGCGGCACCTTCTTGCCGAACATCAGGAAGCCGCTGATCAGCACCAGCACCAGTTTTCCCTGAGCCAGGGCGCCGCGGATATCGTCGATGGTGAATGGACGGTAATTCACCGGGATGCCGTAAAGTTCCGCGCGGCGGCGAAAGTCCACCTGGGCAAGTTCCATCACTCGGCGCTTGTCGTCGCTGCGCACCGATTGCAAGAACAGCGCGCCATAGAAGGACACGAAGATTTCCGCCGCAAGCCCGCTTTCGTAGCCGGAAACCGCAAGGCCGAAGGGCTCGCAGCCGCCTGGGCCGGACATCATGAACACGGTCGTTGCCTCGCGCCATAGGCGGATTTCCATGACCGGATCGGGCACGAAGCCCGAATCGAAATTGGCCATCGCCATCATCAGGCAGCATGGACCGCAGGTGAACTCGCAGGTCTGCTGGTAGAACGGGACTTTGGTGGCGACGGGAATATCGCCGCGCAAGGTCTTTTCGTAGCGCAGCGCGGTGGCGCCATCCTCGTAATAGTGGGGCTCGCGACCGATCTTGCGGTAGCCGCTCTGCTCATAGATGCCGATGGCGCGAAGATTGTCCTCGCGCACTTCGAGACGCAACATCATGCGGTCGTGCTCGAAGGCAGCTTCTTCGGCCGCTGCAAGCAGCATGCGGCCAGTGCCGCGGCCGCTGAAAAACGGGCTGGTGGCAAGCGAATAGAGCCGGGCGACGCCGCTGCCCTTGCGAAACAGCACGATGGCGTAGCCGGCGACACGACCATCGCTTTCGGCGACCAGCATCTCGGCTGTCTCGCGTTCGATCAACAAGCGGAAGGAGCGCCGGGAAATGCGGTCACTGGAAAAGACCGCCTTCTCGATGGCGGCGAGGTCATCGACGTCGGACGCGCGGGCCTTGCGAATCTCGGCAGGCATGCGGGTTTGGAAAACCTCGATTGGGTGGAGGAAAAGGCCGCGGTCAGAAACGTCGCAAACATCAGCCGAAACGCCGATATCAGCCAAGCGCTATCGCACCTTGAATAGGGCCGAATTGTGACAGTTCCACCGCGAGTGGCGGGCGGTGACCGCGGCACCGCCAGGTGCGGCGCCGCCTCGGCGCATGACGCCAAAACGGAATGTGCTCAACTGGCGATACCGGCCAGAAGCTGACCGTAGGCGCGCTTGGCGACCGCGGCCAGCTGCTCTCGCGGCAGCGAGCCGACGACGGCGCAGGCATAGCCCTTGTCCAGCCAGTAGACCGCCTCGGGGCCGTCGGCGTCCGCCATGTAGGTGCCCTTGGACTTGGCTGAGGAATCAGCGGTAACGAACAAGGAGATGCGCTGACCCTTGGCGTCCTCGTAAAGCAGCATCGCTGCCTTGCCCTGGCCGGCGGGCAGCAGCCGGCCGCCAACCAGCTGGAAGCCTTCCGCCACCAGATCCGGCGCCACCAGTTTCAGGCCGACGCGGTTGGACAGCCAGGTCTGCAGGTGATCCTTGTCGCTTGCCGGCACTTCCACCGCATGGCGCTGTTCGGCGGCATAGATGACATGGGCGGCGATCGCCTCTTCGGCCAGTTGGTCATCGGCGCCATCTTCCCTGCCGATGCCGTCGATGCCGGCAAAATAGCCGCCAAGACCGCCGATGACGAGCACTGCGGCCGCCGCGGCCGCAAGCCACCAGCGCGACTGCCGCGCCGCCGCTTTGGTCGCGCCTTCACCGCTAACGATCTGCTTGAACAGCACCGGCACGGGCTCGTCGAGCACACCGGCAAAGGCGGCGCGCAACGCGGCGCGGTCGGCGGTGTAGCGGGCGCTTTTCGCCTTCATTTCGGGATTGGCGTCGATCCAGGCGTCGTAGGCGGCGCGCTCGTCGCCCGGCAGCTCGCCGTCGAGAGCCATGTGGATATCGCGTTCGGAAAAATCGCGGCGGGTCATTTCTCGACGATCCTTATCGAGCGGCGGCGCGCCGTGTCATCGAGCAGGCTGCGCAGCTCCTCGCGTCCGCGCGCTATGCGCGACATCAGCGTGCCGGCGGGCACGCCGAGAATGTTGGCGGCTTCGGCATAGGAGAATCCTTCGATGGCGACCATGACGAGAGCGGCGCGGCGGTCGGGGCTGATCGCCTGCAATGCGTCGATGATCTCGCGCGAGGCGGCGTTCTCGGCCTGCTCGGCGGGGACTGCCTGCGCCTCGTTTGCGTCAAGCGGCAGGATCGCCGCCTCACCGCGCCGGTTCACCTTGCGCATCTGATCGATGAACAAATGATGCATGATCGTGAACAGCCACCTCCGGGGGCTTTCTCCCGTCTGCCAGCTTTCAAGCCGCAAGAGCGCTCGTTCGAGGCAATCCTGGACGAGATCGTCGGCGGATTCGCGGTCGCGCAGAAGCGAGCGTGCGTAGCGGCGCAGGCGCGGTATTTCGCCAAGGATTGCTGCCTTCTTTTCGTCCATGACCGCTGGTTCTGAGGTCGCCCTTGTTTAACCCGATTGAACGCGCCTTCCCGGCGCGGCGCAAGCGGCCAGCGCGAAGCGGTCTGCCGCCCCGGTCACCCAAGCAGTGAGATAACGAGTTGATCGGCTAAATTATTCCCCGCAAAAGGGCCGAATTATCCTAAATCGGTCTGTGCGAAATCATGGCCTTTGTATAGCAGTGGAAGATCGCGGCTTTTCGCGCAGGCGTAAGCAAAACAGTCCCCGAGATTCAGATCCGCCTTGTGGCCAACGGCTTTGCCGTAACGGGCACTCGCGTCAATGGCCCGAGAGCTGATGTTGTCGTCAATGGCCAGACTCTCTCCCATGATCTCCACAATGAACTCGTCGATCAGATCGCGGGCATGGAGAAGGGCTTCAGCGCTGGGTCTGCGCGGGCCGGCGCCGGCCCTTGCCAATGCCTGTGTTGCTTCGAAGTGAACCAACGGAGAAACCCAGACCTGCCCGGAAAAACCGGATAGCTGCTTCAGCAATTCCTCCCACCCAGGTTCCTGGTTGAGAATGGCGACGATCACCGACGCGTCGACAAACATCAGTCTTCCCACATCTCGTCGGTGAACTTCTTCATATCGAAATCGGGATTGGGCAGGCCAAGCTTCCTGGCCCTGTCCTGAAGACTGGCGATCCGATCGCGCAGCGGCACCTTCGCCCGATTGCGCTCAAGTTCGTGCACGAGCGCGACCCGCACCGCCTCCGTTTTGCTCGGAGCGTTCGTCTCGCGTTGCAATCTGCTGGCCAGCGCATCCACTTCGTCGTCGCGGATATAGAGCGGCATCGAATATCCCCCGTTGGATATTCATATATTCCATCTCGTATATCACTTCAAGTTGCAGCGTTGGCCTCCCTCGCCGCCCGCGTCAGCAGCCGCTGGTAGAACAGGCCGATGCCGATCAGCACGGCGCCAAGACCGATGAAGGACAGCGCCCTGAGCACGCCTTCCAGTTCCGACATGTCGAACAGGAAGACTTTTACCACGGCAATCGCGATCAGCGCCGCCGAGGCAATGCGCAGCACCTGCGACTTCAGCCAGACGCCGGCGGTCAGCAGCACGACGCCGATGATCAGCCAGAGCGCCGAATAGGTGTAGGTCTCAAGCTGCCCGAGGCCGCTCCACAGGCCGATGAACTCGCCCTTGAACACGCGCCTGACCGACAGTGTGGCGTAGGCGAAGATAAGCAATGCCGCCACCACCGCCAGCATCTGCGCATACCATGGCGGCCGCTTGTCCCTGGCATAGAGCGCCAGCCCGCCGGCGGCTATGGCCGGCAACAGGTAAGCCAGGAACAAGAGGTTGAACACCGGGATCTGGCCGGTCGATTCGTCGGTGAACAGCGGATTGAGCACCAGGAAATGCTGGAGGACGATGAAGGCGACCGAGAGCACGCCGGCGGCCATCGAGCCGTAGCGCAGCACAGAGCTTGGCGAGCGCATGTCGATCGCCAACAGTATCGCGCCGGCGCCGATGGCGATCAGCGTATAGATCGCCTGTTCGGCGAGGGTCACCGGGCCGGTGTCGATGACGCCACCATGCATGGCGTGGCGCACCAGCATGGCAACGGTGAGCAGCCCGAAAAGGGCTGCACCCGCTTCCATGGCCAGGCGCGGCCGGCCATTTGTGGTGCGGGCGAGTTGCCAGGCGGCAAAGCCGAAGGCCAGCGCCGGTACGCCGTATCCCGGCAGCAGCCAGTTGAACACCGGCGTCGTCGTCAGGAACTCGGCGCCGACGATGGTCGGATCGAAGGCGACGCGGCCGAGCACGGCGACGACCGCGCCGACCGAAATCCAGCCGAGCACGGGATAAGAACGCCAACGCGTCGCCAGCGCCGGCACGATGGCGGCAACGCCGGCAAGCAACGTGGTCCAGCCGGAACCGAAGGCCATGTGCAGCATCAGGAGCCCGGCCAGAGCCGAGCCGCAAAGCGCGAAGGAGACGGCGACGTCGCCCTTGAGCGGCGGCTGTTCGGCGCGCGCAATCCATTCGCCGCCGGCGGCGAAGACGACGACCAGAAGGGCAGCTATCGCTGCGTAGACAAGGTCGCGGTCGAGATTGCCGTAGGCGAGCCACAGCGTCAGCAGAATAAGCAGCGGCGCAGCGACGCCCCATGCCGCCCAGCATGCCGCGCGGACCCGTGCTGAGGCGGCGAAGCGGCGTGCGGCCCAGAAGCCGGCGCCGATGAAAACCAGGCCGAGGGCAATGCCAATGCGCAGCGTCAACGGATTTCCGGCCGCCACCGGCATGCCGTCAAAGCCGATATTCCCCTGGGTTATGTCGGAGCCGATGGTGGTGGGCGGAATGATGCCGAGATGGATCATCACGCTCACCACGCCGGCGGCATGCAGCAGCGGCAGCGCGCGCGGCCGGTAGAGTGCGGTGGCGACAAGGGCGACGAGGACGAAGGCGCCCGGCAAGGCGCCACCGGCGGCGACCAGCGTCGTGTCGACGGACAGGCCTAGCGCTGAAAACGCAACGAAAACGCCTGGCACGATCGAGGGCCAGTCGAAGCCGGTCTTCGCCGTCTCCGCTTCGCTGTCACGTGTGCCCAGCCAGACAAAGGCAAGCACCGCCAGCGTCACCGCGTCGATGAACAGGATGACGGCAAGGTCGGCGACTAGCGTGCTCATCATGTAGACGATGGTCCAGGCGCCGGTGCCGAAGAAGGCCGCCGCAATCAGGAATTTCCAGTCGCGAATGCGGGCGATCACGGCTGTAGCGGCAAGCACGATCGCCAGGTAGACGAACAGCGCCCATGGGTTGGGCGCCTGCGATGACACAAGCGCCGGCGTCGCCATCGAGCCGACAAGGCCGATGCCGGCCAGGGCCTGACCGTGGACGAGAGCGGCGACAATGGTCGCTACGCCGATGGCGCCGAGCACGGTGAAGGCGAAGGCCGGGCCGACGAAACCGTAAATGGCGTGCGCGGCATAGACCGTACCGAACAGGATGAAGGCGCCGGCAGCCGTCAGGATCGCCGGAATATAGGCGCCTGCAGCCCCTTGCACCGGCACCTTGAAGCCGGTGCGGCGGATGAACTCGCCGCCGCCGATCAGCACCAGGCCGAGCAGCGCCGCCAGGGACAGCCGCACTTCGGGGCCGAAAATGCCGGCCTCGATGGTGTAGCGGATCAGGAACAGGCCGCCCAAAGCCAATGCGACGCCGCCGACCCAGACCGCCCATCGTGTGCCAAGCGCGGTTTCGACCTCGGACTGGCGGGCTGCCTTCGCCGTGGCGGCATGCGCGGATCCGGTGAATGCCGCCTTGGCCGCGGCTGACAGTTCTGGCACGGCCTCGCTGGTGGCCGCTTCGGCCTCGGCGGCCGGTGCCTGGGCATGTGCCGCGTCGGCTGTTGTTGGCGAAGCTATGTCGGCAACTGGTGCGCTAGCGTGAGCGGCATCCGCCGGTGCGCTTGCAGCCTGCTCGACCGGTTTGGCAACGGGCGGTGTCGTATGCACGCCGGACAGAACAAGGCTGCGCAGCGCCCCGAGCTCGCGCTCGATCAGACTGACGCGGCCCTGCTGGCGCAAGACGAGGACAAAAAGCACGATAACGACGACGGCGCCAATCAGGCTTTCAAACATGGCGGTTCCCCCAAACCAGGCCAGTTTTCACTGACAATTGCGGCGGCCACACGGCCACCCCAGACGGCTATTCAAGTCACGCCACCGCAATGGTGCCGAAAAGAAGTTATCGAGCATGTTTCGTCGGCAAATTCCAGCGGCCTACGGTCTTTATCCTCATCCATCATCTGAGATAGCCAGGAATGGCATGCCGCCGCCACTTGCCCAGGAGCCATGCTATCCTCGGATGAACTGTGAGGAAATCGAATGCCGAAACGAAGTGCAGGGCTGCTGATCCACCGGACAAGGGCCGGCATTCTCGAATTTCTGCTCGTCCATCCCGGCGGCCCGTTCTGGGCAAGGAAGGATGAAGGCGCTTGGTCGATCCCCAAGGGCCTCGTCGAGGACAATGAAGATGAGTTGGCCGCCGCCCGGCGCGAGGCCGGGGAAGAACTCGGCGTCGCCATCGATGGTGATTTCGAATCTGTCGGCAGCTATCGGCAAGCCGGCGGCAAGATCGTCATCGCCTGGAGTGTCGAAGCCGATTTCGATGCCGATGCCGTTAAAAGCAACATGTTCACGATGGAATGGCCGCCAAGGTCAGGCGCGACGAGGGAATTTCCCGAAATCGACAGGGCCGGCTGGTTTTCCTTCGCCGAGGCCAGCCTCAAGATCCTCGGCGGTCAGCGCGCCATCCTCGATGATTTCATGGAGCGTCGCAAAGCCGGCTGAGGCTCTTGCGCTACGAGTACCCCCACCCTAACCCTCCCCACAAGGGGGAGGGAATGCTGCCGCATGCCGCCTTTTGCGGTGAACCTGGACGGTTGCGGAGGTCAGCACCCACCGAGTCTCTCTCCCCTTTCTGGCGCAGCTTCGGCCGTAAGGGCGGCCTTGCCGCCCGAATGATGCTTGCGCAAGGCGGCGAGGAAGCCGGCACGGGCATCGGGCTGTTCGATGCCGCGCGGCTCGTAGACATGGCGAGTGAAAAAGAAACCGGTCAGATGGAAGGCGTCCTCGAGTGCCGCGTGGTCCGCCCGCAAGCCGGAGCCGCGCTGCAGGAAGGCCGGCAGCGCCAGCATCTTGTCGCGCCACGGCGCACCGGCGGCTCGCGACACCGCACGGCCGGATTTCGGCGAGACATAGGCCAGATCCTGCCTGGCGCCGGTCGCCGCGCACTGGCTGAGATCGAGGCCGAAGCCGAGTTCGTCGAGGATGAGCAGTTCGAAGCGCGCCACCAGTTCGCCGGCGGCATCGGAATCGTCGAGATGGGCGATCATCACGGCAAGCGTCTCATACAGGCCGCCGTGGGCGTCGCGCTCCGGCAGGAGCCTGAGATGCGCGGCCATGGTCTGCAGGCCGTAGACGGCGACTGCGCTGTCCATCAACCGGGCGGCATTCATCTCGATCGCCTCGGCCTGGAAGGTGCCGAGATGCTCGTCGAGGCGTGCCCGCCACAAAAGGTCGACGCGGTTGCCGGGCTGCAGCACCGGCTGCTGCTTGCGCGAGCGCCCGCCGCGCACCAGGCCGAGATGGCGGCCATGCGCACGCGTCATTACCTCGAGAATGGCGCTGGTTTCGCCATGCTTGCGGGTGCCGAGTATGATTCCCTCGTCGCGCCATTCCATGGCAGGAGCTTGTCACCGGTTGCGTGGCAAAATCAAGATTTTGGCGCGCCGCGTGCGATCTGTGCTGACATTGGATCCCCACACATCGTCGAAAGGCTCTGATCACGCGAATTTCCGGTGATCGGCCAGGACGTCGTCGATGACGCAGCGCGATCGTTCGGCTTCGGCCTGGTTGGCGTCGTGTCCGGCAACGGTGATCAGCGCTTTCCACAGCGTCCAGCCGCGGCCGCGCGCCCAGGTCGCTTCATCGACGTCGACGGCGGCGCGGAACGCCTCCCGGCTCTCACCCTGGAAGAACGTCCAGGCGATCGCCAGGTCGCAAGAGGGATCGCCGATCCCGGAGGTGCCGAAGTCGATGACAGCGCTCAGGCGGCTATTTTGTACAAGAAGGTTGCCCCAGGCGACGTCGCCGTGAAACCAGACGGGCGACCCTTGCCAGGTGGCGGCAAGGGCCGCATCCCAGACCGCGGTGGCCGCCTGGGTGTCGATCTGCCCCTCCAGCGCCTGAAGTGCTTCCCTTGTCTGGTTGTCATACACGCTGAGCGATCCGCCGCGGAAGAAATTGTGCTGGCCCGCGGGCGGCCCGCCCGCCGGATCGATCCGCCGGAGCGCAATGAGGAACTTGGCCAGATCGACCGCGAACTGTCGGCGATCGGCGATTTCGGCGGTCTTGGCTGTTTCGCCGGCGATCCAGCGGTAGACGGACCAATGCCAGGGGTAGCCCTCCCCGGGCTCGCCCATCGTCAGTGGAACCGGGATCGGCAGCGGCAGAAGCGGCGCCAGCCTGGGCAGCCAGCGGTGCTCTTTGTCGACCTGCAGCGCATAGGCCGCCGCGCTCGGCAGCCGAACAGTCATATCATTGCCGAGGTGGAAGGTTCGGTTGTCCCAGCCGCCAAACGCCACCGGGCTCACCGGCAGATGCCGCCATTGCGGAAACTGCGCGTTGACCAGCCGGCGCACGAGATCGGTATCGATGGTCGGTTTTGGATCAGGCATGTCATCGTCTCAAACTGCCGGGCGGCATTTCTAGACGATGAAGCTCAATGGGGAAACTCAAGCCCCATCTCGCGGTAGCGCTCGGGGTCGTCGCCCCAGTTTTCACGCACTTTGACAAACAAGAACAGGTGCACTTTCTGCTCGAGAATGCCGGCTATTTCCATGCGCGCCGACTGGCCGATGGCGCGGATGGTCTCGCCCTTGTGGCCGAGCACGATCTTCTTCTGGCTGTCGCGCTCGACATAGATGGTCTGGTCGATGCGCACCGAGCCGTCCGGTTTCTCTTCCCATTTCTCGGTCTCGATATGCGAGGAATAGGGCAACTCCTGATGCAGCCGCAGATACAGCTTCTCGCGGGTGATCTCGGCGGCCAGTTGGCGCATCGGCAGGTCCGAGATCTGGTCTTCCGGATAGTACCAGGGGCCGACCGGCAGCGCTTGCGCGAGATAGTCGAGCAAATCCTTGCAGCCGGAGCCGGTCAGCGCCGAGACCATGAAGGTGCGCTTGAACGGCACCTTTTCGTTTGCTGCCGCAGCCAGGGCCAGCAGCGCCTCGTGCTTGACCCGGTCGACCTTGTTGAGGATCAGCACCATCGGCTGGCGGACGTCCTTCAGCCGCTCGAGGATGGCGTCGGCGTCACCCCTGATGCCGCGCTCGGCATCGATCAGCAGAAGCACGATATCGGCGTCCTTGGCGCCACCCCAGGCGGTGGTCACCATCGCGGTGTCGAGCCGGCGCTTCGGCTTGAAGATGCCGGGCGTATCGACAAAGACGATCTGCGCGTTGTCATGCGTGGCGATGCCGCGCACGATGGCGCGGGTGGTCTGCACCTTGTGGGTGACGATCGACACCTTGGCGCCGACCAGTTGGTTGACCAGCGTCGACTTGCCGGCATTGGGCGCCCCAATCAGGGCAACGAAGCCGGAATGCGTGGCCTCCGCTGCCGGAGGGAGATCTTCGCTGCCGGTCACGCCGCACTCCCTTGGTTGGCCCAGATGCCCTCGCGCATAAGAAACGCCGATGCCGCCGCTTCTTCGGCTGCGCGGCGAGAGCCGCCCGTGCCGCTTGCCGGCGCAAAACCGCCGACCTTCACGGACACCGTGAAAACCGGTTGATGTTCAGGTCCCTCGCGTTTCTCGATCGCGTATTCGGGCCTGACATCGCTGGTCTTGGCGATCCATTCCTGCAGGTCGGATTTCGGATTGGGCGGCTTGGCCACCACCTTTTGCGAGCGCGGCTCCCAGTAACGCAGGACGAATTGCCTTGCGGCATCGAGGCCGCCGTCGATATAGACCGCCGCGATCAGCGCCTCGACCGCATCCGCCAGATAGTTTCCGCCCGAGCCGCGCGAGCGCGCCTTCAAGGCAGCGTCGGCCCGAACCAGATCTTCGAGCTGCATTTCAATGCCGATCTCGGAGCATGTCCGCGCATCGACCAGGGCATTGAAGCGCGGGGCGATTTCACCTTCCGGCGCTTCAGGAAACTTTTCGAAAAGCAGGTCGGCAACGATCAGGCCGAGCACGCGGTCGCCAAGGAATTCGAGGCGCTGGTTGTTGCTGCTTGCCTTGACCGCACTGGAATGGGTCAGCGCGGTCTCGAGCAAACGGACATCCCGGAAGGAATGGCCGGTTTTGGCTGTCACCAAATCGGCCAGAGTTTCACCCGTCGGGCGCTTCAAAGCCATCAATTCACGAAATGGAACAGGCGCGACAGGCGCACCAGCGACGGCCATTTCCAGATCTCGAGCGGGCTCGCCTTCCCGGCGATCGAGAAGAAGACGATGTTGGCGCGGCCGACAAGGTTCTCCGCCGGCACGTAGCCGACGCTGAGGCGGCTGTCGGAGGAGTTGTCGCGGTTGTCGCCCATCATGAAATAGTTGCCGGGGGGCACGACGAACTCGCGGGTGTTGTCGGTGATCGAATTCGGTGTCAGGTCGAGCGTGTCGTAGCTGACGCCGTTGGGCAGGGTCTCGCGATAGACGTCGACCGGCTCAGGCACTTCCGTGATATCAGGATTTTGGATCTGGCCGGTTTTCACACGAGGCACGCCCTGGCCGTTGATGAACAATTGGCCGTCCTTCATCTGGATCTTGTCGCCGGGCAGGCCGACGACGCGCTTGATGTAGTCGAGCGACGGATCCGGCGGGAACTTGAAGACCACCACGTCGCCGCGCTTCGGATCGGAACCCCAGATGCGGCCGGAAAAGATGTCGGGGCCGAATGGCAGCGAATAACGCGAGAAGCCATAGGACCATTTGGTGACGAACAGATAGTCGCCTTCGAGCAAGGTCGGCCGCATAGAGCCGGACGGGATCGAGAAGGGCTGGAACAGCAAGGTGCGGATGACCATGGCCAGCAGCAAAGCCTGGATGATGACGCTGACGATTTCGCCAAGCCCGCCGGATTTCTTCTCGGATTTTTCAGCCACGCTCATGTCGTCCTCGATTGTGCGTTGGATGGTATAGAGTCTCGGCGCGCGCTGGGCAACGTCAAGTCGGCGTTAGATAGCGGTCGTCTGATGCAATCAATGTGGCGCTTGTTCGGCGGGCAACGCCTCGATGATCACAAAGGCTTGAGCAAGCGGGAAATCATCGGTGATTGTGAGGTGGATCGCCGCTCTGTGCCCCTGTGGCAGGATTTTGGCCAGCCGTGCCGCCGCTCCCCCGGTCAGCGCCATCGTCGGCGCGCCGCTGGGCAGGTTGGCGACCCCCATGTCGCGCCAGAACACGCCCTGCGCCAGGCCGGTGCCAAGCGCCTTGGCGCAGGCCTCCTTGGCGGCGAAGCGCTTGGCATAGGAGGCGGCGCGGCCCTTGCGGCCTTCCGAGCGGACCTGTTCGACCTCGGTGTAGATGCGCTGGATGAAGCGCTGACCATGCCGTTCCAGCGACTTTTCGATGCGTCTGATGTCGATCAGGTCGCTGCCGATGCCGATGATCATTCCGCCGGAACTTCCCGTCCGCGGTGCCCGGCCTTATGCGCCCGCTCTGCCATGCGCTTCCTGCGCTGCTCGCGAAAGGCTGTCATCCCCCAGCGGGTGATACCGTAGAAGATCAGCCCGAAGATCAGGCCGAGCGGCACAGCGCCGATCAGCATCGGCTCGAGCACCGGGTGCCACAGCTTTGCAAACGACAGCGTGTGCATCATCTCACCAAGATGCGCAGGCGGTCCGTTCTTGGGCAGGCGTTCATGCAGGATCAGCTTGCCGACTTCCCAGGACGCTCCCCACAGCAGCGGGAAAGTCAGCGGATTGCCGAAGAATACCGCGCCGAGGGCGGCGGCCACCAGATTGCCGGCGACCACCCAGCAGAGCACGGCGGCGACGGCGAAATGGAAGCCGAGCGGAAAGAAGGAGGCGAAAACGCCGGCCGCGACGCCGGCCGCCACTGCATGCGGTGTCGCCTTCAGCCGCAGGATGCGCTTGGAGAAATATTGCAACGAGCGCGAAAACGAGCGGCGCGGCCACAGATAGGTACGCACCCGCTCCAGAATGCCATCAGGCTTTCGGCGTCGAAAAAGCACTCTGTTCCAGTTCCCGGTTCATCACGCCCAAATTGCAACCATCCTTGGCCGGGCGCGGTCGCTCCATCTTGCGCTTCGAGGGCGCAGAAAGGCAACAACGACTTTGATATAGCGACTGCCTTGCCGCGTAACAATGAAACGCCGCCGCGATGGTCTGCCGCAGGCCTGTAACAAGAGCGCCATTGGGGCGAAACTGAGGACAATATCGATGAAAGCTCCCCGACGACGGCAAGGCCCGCGCGAGACGACGCCGAGGCGGATAGATTATTCCCGATATTCGCTGACTTCGACCAAATTGCTGTCCGGATCGCGGAAATAGACCGACATCATCTTACCGCGGGCGCCGGTGCGCTCGACCGGACCGACTTCGATGGCAACGCCATTGGCTTCCAGACGGGCGCAAATCTCGGCAAGCGGCCTTGCGGCGACCAGGCAGAAATCGCCGGACCCAGGCATCGGCGTCTTGGCTTTCGGTTCAAAAGTGTGCGTTGCCTGATGCAGATTGATCTTCTGCGATCCGAACAGCAACGCCGTCGGCCGCTCCGGCTCGTCGAGGCGCTTCAGGCCAAGCACCCGCTGGTAGAAGGCGCAGCTGTCCTCCACCGAGCGGACCGTCAGCACGAAATGATCGATGCCGGCGATCATTGTGATGTCCCCTAGATGTTGCGGCTTCCTGGCTTAACGGCGGGAATGGCGGCAAGTTCCGGCGGTAGGCGGTCGGCGGGATAGGCCGGGACCTCGTATTCGGCAAGCGCGATCAGCGGCACGCCGACATTGGTCTTGCCGGCCGAGCGGTCGATGATGCAGGCCGCCGCCACGACCTCGGCGCCAATCGCGCGCAGGCAGTCGATGGTTTCGCGGATCGAAAGACCAGTGGTGACGATGTCCTCGACGATGACGACGCGCGAGCCGGCAGCGATCTCAAAGCGGCGCAGCCTGAACTCGCCGCCTTCGCGCTCCACCCAGATTGCAGGCACACCGAGATGGCGCGACGTCTCATAGGCCGGGATCAGGCCGCCGATCGCCGGGCCGACGACGTAGTCGATCTTGCCCGGCACCGCCTTGCGGATCTTTTCGGCCAGCGCCTTGCAAAGCCGCTCGGTCTTGTCGGCATGCATGAAGACGCGCGCCTTCTGCAGGAAGACCGGGCTGCGCAGACCCGACGTCAGGATGAAATGCCCCTCCAGAACAGCGCCCGCCTCGCGGAAAATGCCCAGCACTTCATCGGTATTCATAACTCGCCCCATGTCCATGGTGAATGGTGAATGGTAGTGAGAACGCCTTCTTTCACTATTCACTATTCACTATTCACTATTCACCCATTCACACGCCGCGCATCGCTGACGCTCGAATTATCCTTGAGCTGCGACAGCAGCCGGTTGAGGTGCTTCAGATCCCAGACTTCGAGATCGATCAGCATTTCGGTGAAGTCGGGCGCGGTGCGCACCATCGACAGCGTATGAATGTTGGCGTCGTTGGAGGCAACGACCTGGGCGATGTCAGCGAGCGAGCCCGGCGCGTTGATGGCGGTGACCGAGACGCGCGCCGGAAAGCGCTCCTTGGTCTGCTCGTCAATGTCCCAGCGCACGTCGATCCAGCGCTCCGGCTGGTCGTCGAAGGCCTGCAGCGCCGGCGACTGGATGGGATAGATGGTGATGCCGGTGCCCGGCTGGACGATGCCGACGATGCGGTCGCCAGGCACGGCCCCTTCCGGCGCGAAACGCACCGGCAGGTCGCCGCGCACGCCGCGGATCGGCACCGCGCCATCGCGCGGCTGGTCCTTGTCCTTGCGCGCGGCTCGGGTGCCGGGCATCTGGAACAGCATGCCGGCGGCGTTGCGGATCTTCGACCAGCCCTCCTCGCGCTGCTTAGGGGCGCTGACGGTGACGCGCTCGTCCTTGTAGTCTGGGAAGACCGCCTTCATGACGTCGGTCGAGGCAAGTTCGCCGCGCCCGACCGAGGCCAGCACATCTTCGATGTCCTTGCGCGCCAGCCGGTGCAGCACCGGCTTCAGGCTTTCCTTGGTGAAGGTCTTGCCGGCGCGTTGGAAGGCGCGCTCGAGAATGCGGGCACCAAGACCTGAATATTGCTTGCGAATGGCGTTCTTGGTGGCGCGGCGGATGGCTGAACGCGCCTTGCCGGTGACCACCACCGACTCCCAGGCCGCCGGCGGCACTTGCGCCTTGGAGCGGATGATCTCGACCTCGTCGCCGTTCTTCAGTTCCGTCATTAGCGGCATGATGCGGCCGTTGACCTTGGCACCGACGCAGGTGTCGCCGACATCGGTGTGCACGGCATAGGCGAAGTCGATGGGCGTGGCGCCGCGCGGCAGCGCAATCAGCATGCCTTTCGGCGTGAAGCAGAATACCTGGTCCTGGAACAGCTCCAGCTTGGTATTTTCGAGGAAGTCTTCCGGGTTGTCGCCTTCTGCCAGTTGCTCGATGGTGCGCCGCAGCCAGGCATAGGCGTTGGTCTCCTTCGAGATCGCATGGGCGGCGCCGTTCGTCTTGCCGCCGGTGTCCTTGTAGATCGAATGGGCGGCGACGCCATATTCGGCGATCTTGTTCATCTCGCGGGTGCGGATCTGCAGTTCGACGCGCTGGCGCGATGGGCCGACAATGGTGGTGTGGATCGAACGGTAGTCGTTCTGCTTGGGCGTAGAAATGTAATCCTTGAAGCGGCCAGGCACCATCGACCATGTGGTGTGGATGGCGCCGAGCGCGCGGTAACAGTCTTCGACGCTGTCGACGACGACGCGGAAGCCGAAGATGTCCGAGAGCTGCTCGAAGGACAGCGCCTTGGCCTCCATTTTGCGGAACACCGACCAAGGCTTCTTCTGCCGGCTCTTCACCCCGGCATTGATGGCATGCTTCTCGAACAGCGCCGACAGCGCCTTTTCAATGTCGGTCAGTACACCCTTGTTGCGCTCGAATATCTCGGCGAGCCGCGCGGTGACGGCGCGGTAGGCTTCCGGATTGATGAAGCGGAAGGCGATCTCTTCCAGTTCCTCACGCATGCCTTGCATGCCCATGCGCCCGGCCAGCGGCGCGTAGATGTCCATCGTCTCCTCGGCGATGCGCAGGCGCTTGGCCTCGGGCATGTGGTCGAGGGTGCGCATGTTGTGCAAACGGTCGGCGAGCTTGACCAGCAGAACGCGGACATCCTCCGAGATGGCCAGCAACAGCTTGCGCAGGTTTTCTGCCTGCTCGGCCTTCTTGGAGACGAGATCGAGCTTCTTCAGCTTGGTTAGGCCTTCGACCAGCTTGCCCATTTCGGGGCCGAACAGATCGTCAATCTCGGCCCTCGTCGCGGTGGTGTCCTCGATCGTGTCGTGCAGCAAGGCGACAGCGATCGTCGCCTCATCCATGTGCATTTCGGTGAGGATGGCGGCGACTTCGAGCGGATGCGAGAAATAGGGATCGCCGGAAGCGCGCTTCTGGTGGCCATGCTTCTGCATGGCGTAGACATAGGCCTTGTTGAGCAGCGCCTCATTGACGTCAGGCTTGTAGCGCGCAACGCGCTCGACAAGCTCATACTGACGCATCATGGGCGGGTTCTCACGGTGCTGAAATGATTGATGCGCCGCACTGATGTACGGCGCATCTCATAGATAGCCACGAAACACACGGGACGGAAGTGCCGGAACGATATTCCCGGCAGGTCCAGGGCAGCGATTAGTAGTCGTCGCTCTTTTCCGGGGGAACCAGGCCCTCGATGCCGGCCAAAAGGTCTTCCTCGGTCATGCGATCGAAGGTGACGTTTTCTTCCGCGTCGTCGGCGTCGGTAGCTGCAACTGCGTTGCCGGTCTGGTCGGCGATCGCCTCGCCGTCGGCCTCGGGCTCGTCAACTTCGACATGCTTCTGCAGCGAGTGGATCAGATCTTCCTTGAGGTCGTCGGGCGACAGCGTCTCGTCGGCGATCTCGCGCAGCGCCACGACCGGGTTCTTGTCGTTGTCGCGGGGCACGGTGATCGGCGCGCCCTGGCTGATCTGGCGGGCGCGATGGCCGGCAAGCAGCACGAGCTCGAAGCGGTTGTCGACCTTGTCGATGCAGTCTTCAACGGTTACGCGGGCCATTGATTGCCCCTTTCATGCCTGGATTTGATGGAAAACAGGCGCGGTCCATAACCCGAACGCCGCCAAAATACAAGCATTATGGCTCTGTGGCCCCATGGGCTGGCGAATGGCCAGCTTCTGGCGCCGCTGAATGCCTTGCCGGCGAAGCCCGCCTACCGGGCGACGACACGGCTCCGATCACAATTGCTTGCAGTGCGCCCCGGCACCCTTGGATTGCCGTAAAACTGGCGCTATCTCGGTTGACGAAAGGTCAGCCGGTTTATTTACGAGCCGAGCGATATAAACGACCCATTTCGATTAGTCCGCCACCTATTTCGAAAAAGGAATATTGCCATGTTCGACCCCCGTGAAAAAATCGCTCTTTTCATAGACGGCGCCAATCTCTACGCCACCTCGCGCGCACTCGGCTTCGACATAGACTACCGCAAACTGCTATCCAGCTTCCAGAAGCGCGGCTATTTGCTGCGGGCCTATTACTACACCGCTCTGGTCGAGGATCAGGAATACTCTTCGATCCGTCCCCTGATCGACTGGCTCGACTATAATGGCTTCAAGGTGGTGACCAAGCCGGCCAAGGAGTTCACCGACTCGACCGGCCGCCGCAAGATCAAGGGCAATATGGACATCGAACTGACCGTCGATGCGCTCGAACTTGCCGATGTTGTCGACCACTATGTCATCTTCTCCGGCGACGGCGACTTCCGCACACTGGTCGAAGCGCTGCAGCGGCGCGGCCGCAAGGTCTCGATCGTCTCCACCATGGCCTCGCAACCACCGATGATCTCGGACGATCTGCGCCGCCAGGCCGACCATTTCATCGATTTGACCTCGCTGAAGAACGAGGTCGGCCGCGATCCCTCCGAACGGCCGGTGCGCAGGCCCGAGCCGGCCGAAGTCGAAGAGGAAGACTATTGACGGCGGCGGCCTTGGACGCCGCTCCCGAACCCGACCGCGACTGCCCCCTCTGCCCGCGCCTGCATGATTTCATCGCAGACTGGCGGCAGCGCGAGCCGTCGTGGTTTAATGCGCCGGTGCCGACTTTCCTGCCGCCTGATGGCGAGGACGCCGTCGAGCTGCTGATCGTCGGGCTGGCGCCCGGCCTGCGCGGCGCCAACCGCACCGGGCGACCGTTTACCGGCGACTATGCCGGCGACCTGCTCTACTCAACGATGATCGCTCACGGTCTTGCCCGCGGCGAGTTCAAGGCGCGGCCGGATGACGGGCTCGAACTGATCGGCACCGCGATCACCAATGCGGTGCGCTGCGTGCCGCCGGAGAACAAGCCGGTCGGCGCCGAGATCTCCACTTGCCGCAGCTTCCTGGTGCCGACGATCGCACGCTTTCCCAAACTGCGCGCCGTGCTGGCGCTGGGCTCCATCGCCCACCAGTCGACCGTCAGGGCGCTGGGCCAGCGCGTCGCCGCCTATCCGTTCAAGCACGGCGGTCAGTTGCCGGCCGGCGGCGTCACGCTGTTTTCCAGCTATCACTGCTCGCGCTACAACACCAACACCGGTGTCTTGACGGAGACGATGTTCGTCAAGGTTTTCAGCGACATCGCCGAGTTCCTGCGCAATTAAGCCTTCAGAACCCCGCCAGCACGATCTTGCCCTTGGCTTGCCCGGGCGCGGATGACGAAGCTTGCCGAATGGCAGGCATGACGAGACAGGCGCTCTCCAAAGCCTTGAGCGGCGACGGGAACCCGGAATTGCGACAATTATGAAGGTCCGGAAGCGCTCGGTCTGAAACCGACCTTCGTTAGCGCGCAGACTGGCCCGAACGCTGGGTAGGGCCGATCAGCGCCGCGATGTTTGGTTCCAATCTCGCGCCGGTCGAGCACGCCAGGTCAAGGCGCGGCAAACAACTCAGCCAGCTTCTCCTGCCCGCCCTTCAGCACATTCAGATCGACATCGCCGACGATGCCGTCGACGCGGCCCATATTGTGGTACTGCCAGTAGATCCAGTCGTTGCGACCTGGCTCCAGGAGCAACGAGCGACGCCAGAGCGGGCGAACGTCGATTTTCCCGGCATAGGCGTCCTCGGCCTCGTCGGTCAGGTAGATGATCGCCGGCTTGCCGAACGCAGCTTCAACCGGTCCGAGGAAGGCCTGGAGTTCCGCGCTCAGCTGCTCCGGCGACGGGCGTTGCGGGCAGTTGCCGCCGAATTCGATGTCGACGACCGGCGGCAGCAGCGGCTGGTCGTGCGGCACCACCGCGATGAAATTTTTCGCCTGGTCGGCGCCCGGCCGGCAGAAGGTGAAGAAGTGATAGGCGCCGACGGCGAGGCCGGCCGCGCGCGCCTCGCGCAGATTCTTGGCGAAGGCATCGTCGACATGGTCGCCGCCCTCGGTCGCCTTGATGACCGCGAAGGCGACATCGTCGGCGGCAACGCGCCGCCAGTCGATCTCACCCTGATGATGGGAAACGTCGATACCCCTGACCGGATAGCTGTCACGATCCGGCGAGAACGTCCGGAAATAGAAGATGCCACCTGCGGCGACGATGCCGGCGAAGACCAGACTGGCCGCACCCCAGAGGATGATCCGGTTCTTCAAGCCTTCCCCCGTCGTGTTTTGCTGTTGCAGCTGTTCGAAACTTGAAAGCCGATGTCTGGCTTTTCTGGGGCTGCCTGAGATTCTAGCCGCGTTCCTTCATGAGCCGGCCCTTTTCGCGCGACCAGTCGCGCTGCTTTTCGCTCTCGCGCTTGTCGTGCAGTTTCTTGCCGCGGCCGACGGCGAGCAGCAGCTTGGCACGGCCCTGGTCGTTGAAGTAGATTTTCAGCGGCACCAGCGTCATGCCTTCGCGGTCGATGCTCTGCGCCAGTTTTGCCATCTCGCGCTTGTTGAGCAGCAGCTTGCGGCGCCGCCTGGGCTCGTGGTTGAAGCGGTTGGCCTGCAGATATTCCGGCAGATAGGAGTTGATCAGCCAGATCTCGCCGCCCTCGACCGAGGCGTAGCTGTCCTGGATGTTGGCCTGACCCTGGCGCAACGACTTGACCTCGGTGCCGGTCAGCACAAGGCCGGCCTCGACCGTGTCGAGCACCTCATAGGAAAACCGCGCCTTGCGGTTTTCCGCAACGGTCTTGTTGTTGGGATCGGCTTTTCTGACCTGGTTCATGATGCGGAGAGGTGGCGCCTCATCCTTAATTTATCAAGCCGGCGTGTTTCATCGCCGCGTCGATCTTCTCGGCGGTCGACGCCTCGATGGTCACCAGCGGCGAGCGCACCACGTTCTCGACCTTGCCAATTTTCGACAGCGCGTATTTGACGCCGCACAGGCCGGGCTCGAGGAAGATCGCCTTGTGCAGCGGCAGCAGACGGTCCTGCAATTCCAGCGCCTTGGCGCTGTCACCGGACAGTGTGGCTTCCTGGAATTCGGCGCACAGCCGCGGCGCGACATTCGACGTCACCGAGATGCAGCCGACACCGCCATGAGCGTTGAAGCCGAGGGCAGAGGCATCCTCACCTGAAAGCTGGATGAAATCCTTGCCGCAGGTGGCGCGCTGTTCGGACACGCGCTCGACCTTGCCGGTGGCATCCTTGACGCCGACGATGTTCTGGAAGTCGTGCGCCAGCCTGCCCATCGTCTCCGGCATCATGTCGATCACCGAGCGCGGCGGGATGTTGTAGATGATGATCGGCAGCTTGGTCGCCCTGGCGACAGCGGCGAAATGCTCGTACAAGCCGCGCTGTGTTGGCTTGTTGTAATAAGGCGTGACGACCAGAGCCGCGTCGGCGCCCGCCTGCTCCGCATATTGCACCAGACCGACCGCTTCCGCGGTGTTGTTGGAGCCGGCGCCGGCCACGACCGGAGCGCGCCCCTTGGCCACCTCGATGCAGACCTTGACGACATGGCGATGCTCGTCATGCGACAGCGTCGGCGACTCGCCGGTGGTGCCGACCGGGACGAGGCCCGTCGTGCCCTCGCCAAGTTGCCATTCGACGAAGGCGCGAAAGGCTTTCTCGTCGAAACGCCCGCTCTTTTCGAACGGTGTCACGAGCGCAGTAAGCGAGCCTCTCAGCATGTCGTCCAACTCCTTGGGACTTGTTTGTTTATGCATGTCGTCGTCCCAAAACCGGTTCCCACTTTTGGGCGACTGCATCGGGCGCCTTCTAGCCGAAAGCGAAGCCGCGCACCATAGTCTCGACACTGTTGCGCGGCAAGCATGCCGATGGTGCCAGCAAGCGCAATTCGAACGGCCTGGATAACCCTTTGTTTACGGGCTCTTCACGACCTAAGTCTAGGCTCTCGGGCACCTGGGCTTGCCATCTAAAGTGCCGCAACAGGGAAAGATCAGGATCATGCCGGCCAGTCGGCCACTCCGCTTCATATTGCTTGGCGCCGTTGCCCTGCTGATAGTGGGGACGGCGGCAAACGAGAGCGTCGACGAGCAGACGACCTCATCGATCCCGATGCCCGACATGCAAGACAGAGCGCAGACCGATGCGCCCTCCGCCGGTATCGTCGTGCTGAAAAGCGGTCTCGACGCATTGGCGACCGGCGATATCGCCGCGGCACGAGCGGTGCGCGAAACAATGCCGGCCAATTCGCTGGACCGCCATATCCTGGCCTGGGCGATCGCGCTCTATGGCGGCGACCGTGTGCCGAGCAGCGAGATTGCCGATACCGCAAAGATGTTGCCGAATTGGCCGGGCACCATCGCTCTGCGCAAGAACAGCGAGCGCGCGCTTTATCGCGAAAACCCCTCGCCGCAGACCGTGGTGAAAGCCTTTGACGGCAGCCAGCCGCTGACCTTTCAAGGCGTGGTCATCCTTGCCCGTTCTTATGTAGCTCTTGGCAACACCAAGGCTGCGCTTTCCGTGCTGTCGCCATTCTGGCGCACCGAGAAGCTGGAAGCCAGGGACGAGGCGGCCGTCAGCAAGGAGTTTGGCGCCATCATTCCGGCTGCCGACCATCGTTTCCGCATGGAACGGATGTTTTATGCCGACCGGGAGAATTCGGCACTGCGGGTCGCAGCACTTGCCGGCGCGCAACCGCTGGCCGATGCCTGGGCCGCCGCCTCGCGTGGCGACAAGAACGCGGCCAAGCTGTTGAAAGCAGTGCCTGCCGCACAGCAATCGGCCGGCTATTTCTTCGCGCAAGCCGAATATCTGCGCAAGCAGCGGAAGTTTGCAGTCGCCGCCGCGGTGATGATGAAAGCGCCAACGAACCGCGACGCGCTGGTCGATCCCGATACCTGGTGGGTCGAGCGCCGCGTGCTGTCGCGCGCACTGGTCGACCAGGGCGACTGGAAGACCGCCTACAAGATCGTTGCCGCGCACGCCGCCGAAAGTCCCGCCAGCGCCGCCGAGGCTGAATTCCACGCCGGCTGGTATGCGCTGCGAGGCCTCAACGATCCTGCGACGGCCTCGACCCATTTTGCCCGCATCGCCGATCTCGCGCAGGGACCGATGTCGCTGTCACGCGCCTATTACTGGCTTGGCCGCGCGGCGGAAGTCGGCGGTCCCGGCAATGCGAAGGATTATTTCACCAAGGCAGCAGCCTATGGCACCACTTTCTACGGGCAGTTGGCGGCGGAACGGGTTGGCTTGCGCACGCTGAACATCGCCTATCCCGAGCCAAGCACTGCCGACCGCCAAAGCTTTGACGGCCGCGAAGCGGTCAGCGCCATCAAGCGGCTGCAGGAGGCGGGCTACGACCGCTATGCCGAGACGCTCTACCGCGATCTCGCCGGGCAGTTGACCAGTCCCGGCGAGCTGGCGCTGCTTGCGGTGCTGGCGGAAAAGCAGGGCAATCATTTCATGGCGCTGAAGATCGGCAAGATCGCCGGCGCGCGCGGCATCGACGTCGGCGCGCTGTCGCATCCGCTGGGCGTCATTCCCGACACCGCCGACATTTCCGGCTCCGGCAAGGCGCTGGCCTATGCGATCGCTCGCCAGGAAAGCGAATTCAATGTCGGCGCCGTCTCCAGCGCCGGCGCGCGCGGCCTGCTGCAGCTGATGCCGGGCACCGCCAAGCAATTGGCGAAGAAGGCCGGCGTGACCTTCTCGCAGGATCAGCTGACCAGCGACGCCGGCTACAATGCGACGTTGGGGGCTGCCTTCCTCGGCGAGCAGCTCGACCGCTTCGGCGGCTCCTATGTGCTGACCTTCGCCGGCTACAATGCCGGCCCCAACCGCGCCAGGCAATGGGTGGCCAAGTACGGCGACCCGCGCGGCAAGGGCATCGACGCCGTCGTCGACTGGATCGAGCGGATTCCCTACACGGAAACAAGAAGTTACGTGCAGCGCGTGATGGAGAATTACGAGGTCTACAAGATGCGTATTTCGGGGAAGTACGATATCGTTGGGGATTTGGTGAACGGAAGGGGCTGAGGCGGCAGAGCTGTCGCCATGGGCAGACGTTGGCGATCCTTCGCGCCCCCCTCTGGCCTGCCGGCCATCTCCCCCACGAGTGGGGAGATCAGCTGTCGTTGCCGATTTCGCCAATCTCCAACGTCGAAGGAAGGGCGTAGCGCCGGAACCGCCAATCTCCCCCCTCGTGGGGGAGATGTCCGGCAGGACAGAGGGGGGCGCTGTCCCTCCGACATTTCCAAGAGTGTCAGCTTGCCGACAACCCTCGATTTGACCGCTCCCACCCTCGCCTGTAGCAGACGGAGACAATCCGGCCAGGGAGTCCTTTCAATATGTCGAGCACCGACGGCTTTTCCGATTTCTTCTACACAGCGCCGGACGGCCTCAGACTTCACGCTCGCATCTACGGTGAGACAAACTCGGGAACCTGGCCGGTGGTCTGCCTGCCCGGCCTGACCCGCAACGCGCGCGATTTCCATGAGCTGGCGCTTTATCTGTCGCGGACCGCCAATCCGCGCAAGGTCATCGCCTTCGACTATCGCGGCCGCGGCCAGTCGGCCTACGACCCTGATATCGGCCATTACACTATCGGCATCGAGGCCGGCGATGTCCTCGCCGGGCTGGCTGCCCTGGACGTCGAGGAAGCGGCCTTCATCGGCACATCGCGTGGCGGACTGATCATCCACGTGCTCGGCGCGCTGCGGCCAGCCATACTGAAAGCCATAGTGCTGAACGACATCGGACCGGTGATCGAGGCAGCGGGGTTGGCCCATATCCAAACCTATCTCGACCCGGCACCGAAACCGAAGAGCCGCGCTGAGGCGATCGATGCGCAACGCGTCGCGCACGGCGCGGATTTTCCCGCTCTGACCGAGGCGGATTGGGAGCGGATGGTGTCGGCGCTCTACCGCGAGACGGACGAAGGCCTCCTGCTGCCGGATTTCGACCCCCAGCTGGTCGAGACGGTGGCGGGCCTCGACCTCAGCAAGCCGTTGCCGGATCTGTGGCCGCATTTCGAGGCGCTGGCGGCGATACCTTTGCTTGCCATTCGCGGCGCCAACTCGAAACTCTTGTCGGCCGACACACTCGACGAGATGCAAAAGCGTCATCCCGGCATGGAAGCGATCACCGTCAAGGGCCAGGGTCATGCCCCCTTCCTGGAGACAGGCAATCTGCCGGGCGCTATCGCGGCTTTCCTGGATGAAGCGGAATGTTTGGATCGGATAAGTAAACCCCAAGATCAAATCTGATCCTGGGGTTGTCGTGGCAGTATATGAAAGCCTTGGGTAACTATTTGGCTTTCGAGCTTTTCCGGGGCGCCTTAGGCGCCTTCGCCGCTGCCGTTTTGCTCTTTTGGGCAGGCGTTGGCACTGAGGCCGTGGTCAGCGGCGATGCGAAGGCGGAGTTTTTTCCATCACCGGACAGCCCTTCGCCGCGGGGCGTTTCCAGCACGACGACGCAGCCGTCGAGATCGTTGGTGGCCAGATGCGCATAGCGCATGGTCATCGAAAGCGTCTGGTGGCCGAGCCACATCTGCACGCGCCGGATGTCGATGCCGCCCTGGACCAGACGTGAGGCGCAGGTGTGACGCAAGATGTGCGGCACCACCTGGTCGTCGGCGCCGAGGCCGACCTCGGCCTTGGCATCGTTCCAGATGGCGCGAAACTGCGCCTGGCTGAGTTTGGTGAACGGACCTTTGGGCCGGCGGCCCTCTGAGGGCGGCAGTTTGATCACCTCTTTGACCCGCTCGGTCATCGGGATGGTGCGGCTGCGGCCGGATTTGGTGATCCAGAACGAGACGCGGTGTTCCTGGATGTCGTTCCAGATCAGTCCGAGCGCCTCGCCGAGACGGCATCCGGTGTCCACGAGAAAGCATGAAAGACGGTAGGCATCCTCGCTGCGGGTCCTGATGGCGGCGAACAGCCTTGCTTCTTCGTCCCTTTCGAGGAAACGTATCCGTCCCGCCCGCTCCTTCTGGCGGCGGAACTCGGGCAGGCTGTGGATATCCCCCATCTTGTAAGCCTTGCGCAGCAGTTTGCTGAGGGCAGCCATCTTTCGATTGATGGTTGCGTTGCTGTTGCCGCGCTGGCGCAAGGTGCCGATAAGGTTGTCAAGGGTGCTCTGGTCGAAGGCGCTGAACCGTTCTCCGAGGAGAATCTCGTCTATTTCGCCGATGAAGGAGCTGACATTGTACTTATGTCGCCCATCATCCCAGAGTATGTCTCGGTACGCTGAAAAAAGCTCTCCGACCCGGTGCGACTTTACTTCTCTGATCTTGTTGTAGCTGTATTTTATCTTCGCATTTTGAGAAGAGAACATTGAGAAATGTTCGGAGGGGTCGCCCTCTTGTATCGCTTCTATGGTCATAAATTGCCACACCCCCGAGTGGATAGAGTCAGACCTACCCGCTTGGAAGCGTCCTTTCAAGAGATTTAATCACGCAGTTGTGAATTCATCCACCATCAGCGGATCCCACGAACTCACCCTACGGACTGTTCAGCTGCCGATTCCCCCTGTTCCTTCTGCTTGTCTTGACCCAGTCACGGAACAAAACAGCCCGGGCGTTGAATCGCCCGGGCTGGTATTCACCTGTTTAAAGCTAGCCCTTAGAACGAGCGCTGGAAGCGGAGCATGCCGCCAATGGCGTCGTCATCGCGGGCATCGGTCCAATCGGAGTCGCCAACGTTGATGTAGTCGACTTCGGCCGTGACCGTGAAGCCGGGGACGACGTCATAGGCGATGTTCGCCGCGGCGCCGAAGTTCTTGTCCTCGTCATACGAAAGCTGGACGTTGAACGAGGTCTTCTCGTTGATGGTGTAGGTGCCACCACCCCAGACTGCCCAGTTGCCGCCCCACTGCTTGTAGAAGCCGCGGCCGCCGGCCGGGATTGCCCAGGTCGGATCCGACAGATTGTCGTCGGTGCCGTAGCCGCCAATGATGAACAGCGACAGGTTCTGCATCGGGGTGACGTCCAAACGCACCTTGCCGGCTACTTCTTCATAGTTGCTGTCGTAAGCAATGACGCCGGTGATGGCGCCCCAGCCCTGCGTATACTTCAGACCGCCGACAACATGCGGAACATAGCTGTCGATGGTGCCGACGACGCCAGCGCCTTCTTCGAGCGAGAGGACGGCGGAGAAGCCGTTGCCCGCATCGAAATAGTACTGGATGACGTTGGTGTCGAAGCCGCCGTAGGGGACCAGCGTATCCTGGATGACGTTGCCGGCATAGCCGATGAACGTATTGAAGGCCGATTCGTCCTTACCGACGCGCAAGCCACCGAGCTGGATCCAGGCGAAGTTCAGCGAAACGCTCTTCATGCCGGCCGGATTGCTATCGATAAAGGCTTCATCGACGAGGGGGGTGGCCGGATTATCAGCGATGTTGGTGGCGTACCGATTGTTGTTGCCGAAGTTGAAGCGGGTCTCGGTGTAGGTCTTCAAGGTGCCGAGTTCGGTTTCCTGGTTGGTCCAGGTCTTGAAGGTGGCGCGGGCATTCTTGTACCAGGTGTCCTGCACGTCGCCATCTTCGTGGTCGACCGACTCCGCACCCGTGAATGCGCCGACGTCGCCGGCGCCGATGTCGTAACGGACATAGCCGCCGATGCGCAGGCAGGTTTCGGTGCCGGGAATGTAGAAGTAGCCCGAGCCGTAAACGTCGCAAATCTTGACGTATTCAGCCGGTTCCGGCTCGGCGACGACGACGGCGTCGGCGGCGCGCGCACCGGAAACTGCGATCAAGGCCGCAGCGGAGCCGAGGAGAAGGCTCTTAATGTTCATTTTCTGACCTCCAGTCAAAAGTTAAAAAACGGGTCTGGGTATTCTTTGCTGAAGGACAGCGTTCCCTGCCCCATCCCCACTACCGAAAAAGATGCGCACCGCGCCGCTCCTTCGAAATCGACATTACCCATGAGGCGGCGGCGTTCAACCACGATCGTACCGGCAAAAGGGCTGTGCGGGTGCTATCCCCCGGCGTTGTTGCACAAATGACACGATTTGGCCTCAGTCAGAAAGCTCTCATTAACTATCGAAGGGCCCGGAAGCCTTGTCCAGCGCGCCGCATTGCGGCCGAATCCGGCGATCGCCGCCGGAATTGCGGCGCTGCTGCCGACTCGCCGGCCAGGGAGCCGCCGCAGATTCGCCGCATGCAAAAGGCGACGCCGCAGCCGAATCCGGAATTTTCATAGATAATGGCGCCGGCTTGTTGATTGTGCCCGCGCTTTTCTTTATCCAGCGGCGCAACGGAGAGGTGGCCGAGCGGTCGAAGGCGCTCCCCTGCTAAGGGAGTAGAGGTCAAAAGCTTCTCGTGGGTTCGAATCCCATCCTCTCCGCCATCCTGCTTCGCTCTTCGAGCTTCGCAGGACAAGCCCAACCCTCAGCGCGAAGCAGGATGGCGGAGAGGATGCCCTCCGAAGCCTTGGCGTAGGAGGGCCGGACCGTGTGGTGTGCTACGTGCCGCACAGCGTAAGCCCAGAGAATCCCTTGCAAATTCGATTGGCAGTCCTGCTTCGCTCTTCGAGCTTCGCAGGACAAGCCCACCTCAGCGCGAAGCAGGATGGCGGAGAGGATGCCCCCTCCGAAGCCGCGGCAAAGGAGAGCAGCTCATGTGGTATGTGTATCTTCTGGAGAGTACGGCTGCGGAAGGCGAACGCTATATCGGCATAACGACGGACCTGAAACGGCGGCTTGTCCAGCACAATGCGGGGAAATCCAGCCATACATCCAAGTTTCTGCCGTGGCGGATCGTCACCTTTATGGCCTTTTCGAACCAGGCCAAGGCAGCTTCATTCGAGCGCTATCTCAAATCCGGTTCAGGGCATGCTTTCGCCAACAAGCGCCTGTGGTGATGGCCGCATCACCTGCCGCAAAGGTCCATCTTTTCAATAAACTTCACCAATAACAATTGATTACAGTGAAAACGCTTGTCGCCGGCTTCACTATCTTGTTCGATTCTGACTGGAGGTCAGAAAATGAACATTAAGAGCCTTCTCCTCGGCTCCGCTGCGGCCTTGATCGCAGTTTCCGGTGCGCGCGCCGCCGACGCCGTCGTCGTCGCCGAGCCGGAACCGGCTGAATACGTCAAGATCTGCGACGTCTACGGCGCCGGCTACTTCTACATTCCCGGCACCGAAACCTGCCTGCGCATCGGCGGCTATGTCCGCTACGACATCGGCGCCGGCGACGTCGGCTCGTTCGACGGTGCGAGGTCGTTCGACCATAAGGATGGCGACGAGCAGGACACCTTCTACAAGAACGCCCGCTTCACGCTGAAGACCTGGACCGGCCAGGAAACCGAACTCGGCACCTTGAAGACCTACACCGAGACCCGCTTCAACTTCGGCAACCGCAACGGCTACCCCTCGGCAGACGATCCGACGACCGAAGCAGACGAGTTCAACTCCAACCCTGCCGGCAACAAGAACGTTTCGCTGAACTTCGCCTGGATCCAGCTCGGTGGCCTGCGCGTCGGTAAGGACGAATCGGCCTTCGACACGTTCATCGGCTACGCCGGCAACGTCCTCCAGGATACGCTCGTTCCCTACGGCGATTTCGATACCAACGTCGTCCAGTACTACTTCGATGCGGGCAACGGCTTCTCGGCCGTGGTCTCTCTCGAAGAAGGCTCCGGAACCGTTGGCACCATCGACAGCTACGTTCCGCATGTCGTCGGCGGCGTGAAGTACACGCAGGCACTGGGGCGCCATCACCGGCGTCGTGGCTTATGACAGCAACTACGAAGAAGTCGCCGGCAAAGTTCGTTTGGACATCACCCCGATGCAGAACCTGTCGCTGTTCATCATGGGCGGCTACGGCACCGACCACAATTTGACGGACTCGAGCTATGCGATCGACGCCGGCGGCCGCGGCTTCTACAAGCAGTGGGGCGGCAACTGGGCTTTCTGGGGTGGTGGTACCTACACCATCAACGAGAAGACCTCGTTCAATGCCCAGGTCTCGTATGACGAATGGAAGAATCTCGGTGTTGCCGCCAACATCGCCTACGACGTTGTTCCCGGCTTCACGGTCACGGCCGAAGTCGACTACCTCAATGCAGGCAAGTTCGACGACGCCAATTTCTCCAACTTCACCAACGCCGACAAGAAGAGCAGCATCGGCGGTCTCCTCCGCTTCCAGCGCTCGTTCTAAGACGCTCTGCCTGGCTGAAAATCGAACCCGGCGGGCAACCGCCGGGTTTTCTTTTTGAAGCGCCCGTCGCCATTGGCTGCAGTGCTGGCCTTCAAAAGGGTTGCCGCCTACCGGCGGTCAGGTCGTAGAGCGTGGCCACCCGCGCCGATTTCATCACGGGCGTGATGGCCACTATCTCCAGCCGCGCCAGAACTTGCGCCGTCCTATTGGGCACGCTAGCAAGAAGGCCCATCTTCTCGTGAGCCTTTGCCATGCGCCAGCGCCCTGCCCTCACGCCGCTTGTCGGCGCGCTTCCCTCGACGGTGCCGTTTGTCGGACCGGAAGCGCAGGAGCGCGAGCGCGGACGTGCTTTTCGCGCCCGCATCGGCGCCAATGAAAGCAGCTTCGGGCCTTCGCCGCGCGTTATCGCCCGTATGGAGCGCGTCGCGCGTGACCAGTGGATGTATTGCGATCCCGACAATTACGATCTGAAGCAGGCTGCGGCCCGCCATCTCGGCGTCGGCGCCGAAAACGTCGTGGTCGGCGAAGGCATAGACGGGCTGCTTAGCCTGGTGGCGCGCATGTATGTCGCGCCTGGCGACGCGGTGGTCACCTCGCTCGGTGCCTATCCGACGTTCAATTTCCACATTGCCGGCGTCGGCGGCCGGCTGGTCACGGTGCCTTACGAAAACGACAAGGAAAGTCTTGACGGCCTGTTGGCGGCGGTCACCCGAGAAAAGGCGCCGCTGGTCTATCTCTCCAACCCGGACAACCCCATGGGCAGTTGGTGGGATGCAAGCGAGATCATCGCCTTCATTGAAGCCCTGCCGGAAACCACCATGCTGGTGTTCGACGAGGCCTATGGCGAATTGGGACCGGCCTCGGCGCTGCCGCCGATCGACGTCGCGCGGCCCAACGTCGTCCGCATGCGCACCTTCTCCAAGGCATACGGGCTGGCCGGCATTCGCTGCGGCTATGCGGTGGCCGAGGCTGAGGTGATCCGCGATTTCGAGAAGATCCGCAACCATTACGGCGTCAGCCGCATGGCGCAGATCGCCGGCGTCGAGGCGCTGGCCGACCAGGACTGGCTGCACAGCGTGGTGGCGCGAGTCGCTGCCGGACGCGCACGTATAGCCGGGATTGCCGAGACGAACGGGCTGAAGCCGCTGCCATCGGCGACCAATTTCGTCACCATCGATTGCGGCAAGGACGGCGCCTTCGCGCTGAAAGTGCTGCAAAATCTTTTGTCGCGCGACGTGTTCATTCGCAAACCGATGGCGCCAGGGCTCGACCGTTGCATAAGGGTCAGCGTCGGCCTCGATCATGAGCTCGACATCTTTGCCGAGGAACTGCCCGGCGCGCTCGCCGCGGCACGGGGAAACTAGCCCGGCCGATTGCCGTCGCGACACGGCCTGCCAATGCCGCCAAAGGCCAAGACAGAACCAGCCGGGCCCCCGGCTTCCGTCGATCCAACAACAATCCAACCGTTCAAGGCTGTTGCTTTCGTCCGATCCCGCGCCAGTTCTTGAGCATGGGAGATAACGACCGGCAAAAGGCGGTGCAGGCGCGCATGCATGGTAAGGTGCAAGGCGTCGGCTACCGGATGTGGGCGCGACGCGAAGCGATAAGGCTTGGCCTCGTAGGTTGGGTACGCAATGAACGAGACGGCACGGTGACGGCCTCGATTGCCGGTGCCGATGCTGCGGTTTCCACAATGATCGAACGGCTCCGGCAAGGGCCAAGGGGAGCTTCGGTTTCGAGGGTCGAGATCGAAGAATTCGAACTCCTCGACGCGCCCATCGACTTTCGGATCATTGTCTAGATGGAACCACTTTATTGCCGCTTGAATTAATTGAACGTTCGTTTTATTAGTAAATATCGGGAGACGATCATGGCACGCACAACGGGATCCGATGGCGAAAAGACTGAAGCGGCCGTCCGCGAGGCAGCGGTCAGCCTGATCGCCCGCTTCGGCTACGAGGCGATGCCGATGCGGCAGCTTGCCGCCGAGGTCGGCGTCCAGGCCGCCGCGCTCTACCGCTATTTTCCGACCAAGGAAGACCTGCTGTTCACGCTTATGCGCGAACATATGGAAGGGCTGATCGAAGCGTGGGACGCCGCACGCCCCGATGCCGCCGATCCGGCAACGCGGCTTGCCGCCTATGTCGAAAACCACATCGCTTTCCACATCGAGCGCCGCCACTCCACCCAAGTCTCGAACATGGAATTGCGCAGCCTGTCACATGACCGGCTGACGCAGATCCTTCGCATGCGCACCGCCTATGAGAAGGAGTTGCGCGCCATCCTGCGCGACGGCGCGGAGGCCGGCGCCTTCAGTGTCGATGACACCGGGCTCACTGCCATGGCCCTGATCCAGATGATGACCGGCGTCATCGTCTGGTTCCGGCCGGGCGAGCGGCTGTCGATGGCTGAAGTCACGGCGACATATCTTTCAATGACAATGCGCCTGGTTGGCGCGAAGATCGACGGCAAGACTTACAGCGCCGCGCGTCCCTTCGGACGCGCAAAGGACGCTGTATCATTTTGATTTCGCGCATGATCCTTTCCGAAAATCGAAGTCGATTTTCGGGGTCATGCGGCAGGAGGGAACGGCATGTACACGAACACACTCAGCTTCGGGCATGACGAGGACATCGAGGCGCTGCGCGATCTGGTGCGCCGCTTTGCCCAGGAGAAAATAGCGCCGATCGCTGCCGAGATCGACCGCAGCAATCAATTCCCCACGCATCTGTGGAAAGAGCTCGGCGCGCTCGGCCTTCTCGGCATCACCGCCGATCCCGATTTCGGCGGCAGCGGCATGGGCTATCTTGCCCACGTCATTGCGGTGGAAGAGATTTCGCGCGCCTCGGGCTCGGTTGGTCTCTCCTACGGCGCCCATTCGAACCTCTGCGTCAACCAGATCAACCGCTGGGCGACGCCGGCGCAGAAGGAGAAATTCCTGCCGGCATTGTGCTCGGGCGAAAGGGCAGGTGCGCTGGCCATGTCGGAATCGGGCGCCGGCTCCGACGTCGTCTCGCTCAAGCTGCGCGCCGAAAAGCGCAAAGACCGCTATGTGCTCAACGGCTCGAAAATGTGGATCACCAACGGCCCCGACGCCGAAACGCTGGTGGTCTACGCCAAGACCGATCCGGAGCGGAAATCGCACGGCATCACCGCCTTCATCGTCGAAAAGACGATGGCCGGCTTCTCGGCATCGCCAAAGCTCGACAAGCTCGGCATGCGCGGCTCCAACACCGGCGAACTGGTGTTCGACAATGTCGAGGTTCCCTACGACAATGTGCTGCATGAGGAAGGCCGCGGCGTTGAGGTGCTGATGTCGGGCCTCGACTACGAGCGCACCGTGCTCGCCGGCGGCCCGCTCGGGCTGATGGCGGCGAGCCTCGATGTCGCCATCCCCTATGTGCATGAGCGCAAGCAGTTCGGCCAGCCGATCGGGGAGTTCCAGCTGGTACAGGGCAAGCTCGCCGACATGTATTCGACGATGAATGCCGCGCGCGCTTACGTTTATGCAGTCGCCGCCGCCTGCGACCGCGGCCAGACGACACGAAAGGATGCCGCCGGCTGCGTGCTGTTTGCCGCGGAAAAGGCGACGCTGATGGCGCTCGACGCCATCCAGCTGCTTGGCGGCAACGGGTATACCAACGAGTATCCGACCGGCCGGCTGTTGCGCGACGCCAAGCTCTACGAGATCGGCGCCGGCACCAGCGAAATCCGCCGCTGGCTGATCGGGCGCGAGATCATGGCGGAAGGGGTTTAGTGCCTGCCAAGATGGCAGGCTGTAGTTTTGCGGGTATCGAGAGACAAGTAGGGCGATAGATGGTTACGTCATCGGGGCATCCAGTCACAAGGCGGGGGATATTTGCGATGGCTTTGTTTTCCACAATCGCTGGCTTTCTCGGGCGCGCGAAGGCTCAGAAGCGTCGCTTTTCTAATATGGCGGAATTCAGAGAGCTCGTAATTGCCGAATTCAAACGGCAGCCGGGTGTCGATAGCGCTGTCGCAGACCCATCGGATCCTGCAAAAATCGGTGCAAAACTCGATGGCGCAGACGTGACGGCAGACGTCACAAACGTGTTCGGGCACTTGAACTCATACCCCGACGAAGACGCCGATGCGGCCATACGCAGGCTTGTCCGAGGCATCGCCGAAATACGACCTAGGGCGAGTGAAGAAAGTCTGATCGCGGTGATACGGACCCAGCAGTATGTCGAGCACCTCAAATCGATGGGTTTAGATTTATTGTGCGAACCGCTGGTTGGTGAAATTGCGGTCGTATACATGGCCGACCTTCCCAATTCAGTCTCACCTGTTGCTCCGAAGGACTTCCCCGGCCGGGCGCTTTCGGATTTGCGCGATGTGGCACTAGGCAATGTGAAGAAATGGCTGCCGAAAATTGTCTCCGACGGCCAGATTGGCACATTTTATCTCTATTACGTCGACGGCAATACGATGCTCTCCACGAGCCTTGTGCTGCTCGACGAGTTCTGGCTGTCGATCAAAGCACAGTTTCCCGGCGATGTTTTATTTGCGCTGCCGCGCCGGGATCAATTGTTCATCTTCGATGCGAGCAATCCGCAGGCCCAAAGCGCGGCCAGACAGATGATCGACGTCACGTTCGAGGATGACTTCAATCTGCTATCCGATAAAATTTTCGAACGCCGCAACGGCAAACTCCTAGCCCAGATGTAGAGCTCGAAATGGCCGTACTCCAGACCCAGATCTCGCCCTCCTCCGAGACCTTCCGCGCCAATGCCGAGCGCATGCGGGCACTGGTTGCCGACATTGCGGACAAGGCGGCAACCGTCGAGCGCGGTGGCTCGGAGGAGGCGCGCGAGCGTCATGTTTCGCGCGGCAAGCTGTTGCCGCGCGAGCGGCTGGCGCAGTTGCTCGACACCGGCTCGCCCTTCCTCGAGATCGGCCAGTTCGCGGCATGGTCCATGTATGGCGAGGAGATTTCCTCGGCCGGCCTCATCGCCGGCGTCGGCCGTGTCGAAGGCACCGAGGTGATGGTCGTGGTCAACGACGCCACGGTGAAGGGCGGCACCTATTATCCGCTCACGGTGAAGAAGCATTTGCGCGCACAGGAGATCGCGCTGCAAAACAATCTGCCTTGCGTCTATCTGGTCGACAGCGGCGGCGCCAACCTGCCTAATCAGGACGAGGTGTTTCCCGATCGCGAGCATTTCGGCCGCATCTTCTACAATCAGGCCAACATGTCGGCGGCCGGCATTCCGCAGATCGCCTGCGTTATGGGCTCATGTACTGCGGGCGGCGCCTATGTGCCGGCAATGTCGGACGAGACGATCATGGTGCGCAACCAGGCGACCATTTTTCTCGGCGGCCCGCCTCTGGTGAAGGCGGCTACGGGCGAGGATGTCAGCGCCGAGGAGCTTGGCGGCGCCGACGTGCACACCAGGCTGTCCGGTGTCGCCGACCACTATGCGCTGGACGACGAACATGCCCTGGCCATCTGCCGGCGCATCGTCAAAAATCTCAACCGGCGCAAGACTGTAAGCCTGACCTTACAGAAACCCATGCCGCCGCTTCATGACGCGCAGGAACTCTACGGCATCGTGCCGACGGATCTGCGCCAGCCCTATGATGTGCGCGAGGTGATCGCGCGCGTCGTCGACGGCTCCGAGTTCGACGAGTTCAAGCAGAATTACGGCACCACGCTGGTCACCGGCTTTGCCCATCTTCAGGGCATGCCGGTCGGCATCATCGCCAACAATGGCGTACTGTTTTCCGAAAGTGCTGTGAAGGGCGCGCATTTCATCGAACTGTGCTGCCAGCGCAAGATCCCGCTGATCTTCCTGCAGAACATCACCGGCTTCATGGTCGGGCGAAAATACGAGGCCGGCGGCATCGCCAAGGACGGCGCCAAGCTGGTGATGGCGGTCGCCACCGCCAAGGTGCCGAAGGTGACGATGATCATCGGCGGGTCGTTCGGCGCCGGCAATTACGGCATGTGCGGCCGCGCCTACTCGCCGCGCCTCCTGTGGATGTGGCCGAACGCGCGCATTTCGGTGATGGGCGGCGAACAGGCGGCGACCGTGCTGGCGGTGGTCAAGCGCGAGGGCATCGAGCGCAAGGGCGGTGAGTGGAGCGCGGACGAGGAAGCGAAATTCAAGAAGCCGATCCTGATGAAATACGAGCATGAGGGCCACCCGCTCTACTCCTCGGCGCGGCTGTGGGACGACGGCATCATCGATCCGGCGAAAACGCGCGAAGTGCTCGCGCTCAGCCTTTCGGCCGCGCTCAACGCCGACATCGAAGAAACGAAGTTCGGCGTGTTCAGGATGTAGGATGAGCAAGTTCGGCGAACGGATACATGGCCACACCGGCGACATCACCAGGCTTGCGGTCGATGCCATCGTCAACGCCGCCAATTCCTCGCTGCTGGGCGGCGGCGGCGTGGACGGCGCCATTCACCGCGCCGCAGGCCCGGAGCTCGAATTCGAATGCCGGATGCTGAACGGCTGCAAGGTCGGCGAAGCAAAGCTTACCAAGGGCTATCACCTGCCGGCACGTTACATCATCCACACGGTCGGACCTGTCTGGCAAGGCGGCGGAAAAGGCGAAGCCGGGCTGCTCGCCTCCTGCTATATCAGGTCGCTCGAAATCGCCGCCGCCAGGGATTGCCGGACCGTGGCATTTCCGGCGATCTCCACCGGCATCTACCGTTATCCGAAAAATGAGGCGACGCAGATTGCCGTTGGCATCGCAGGTACCTTCGTCGGACAGAACTCAACGCCCGAAACAGTTATTTTCTGCTGCTTCGACGAGCCAACAGCTCAACTATACCGACAAGCCGTTGCTGCCATTGGAGGATGCTAGTCTGCATGGATACGATGGTTCATCCACCTACGCAAAAGCAATTTTCGGTGAGCAGGCTGGCGGCACTGGAGAATAGACGCTATTGTTCATCCCGCATTGGGCAACGGGGATGGGGTAAAGATGAGGCCGAAATATTCGGGAAAAACGACTGCGTCGGTACTTGCAGTCTTGCTTATATTTGCGGTACCCGGCGTTGGCGCCGCGGCATCGCTGGCGGGAAGCAAAGGCGACATCCATTTCTATCCGTATTTGCCGAAAAGCCCGAAAGACCAGTGCACCATGGCTTACAACGCCTATGTGGCCGCCGGCGGCCATTCGGCCTATGCGACCACGCCCTATGCCCGGATCCGTTCGTTGTACATCATCTGCGGCTCGGGCTTGAATGCACCGTCACAGAAGGCTGCCGAAGAACGGGCGATGAAATCCTGCGAGTCCGCCCGCAGCCATTACAAGGTCATTACAGGTGCGGGCTGCGAAGTTGCGGCATCGAAGTAGGCCGACAAGCATCGGCTTGGGCATTTTTCAAATGGGCGGCGCAAGATAAAATCGACACGCATCAAACGAATTACTGTATCGATGCTTGCCGGCCTGCTCGTATTTACGGCACCCGGTATCGGGGCGGCTGGATCGCTGGCGGGCAGCAAGGGAGACGCCCGATTCTGGCCTCCGTTGTCACTGAATCCAAAGGAGCCCTGCACGAAGTCGTACAACGCCTATGTCGCGGCGAGTGGCCACTCGGCCTACGCGACCACATTCTACTCGCGCGTCGACGATCTTTACATCATCTGCGGTGCGCGGCTGAACGCGCCATCTCAGAAGGCCGCGGAAGAGTTGGCGTTGCGAAGCTGTCAGGTTGGCCTGAAAAAGTGGAAGGTTCAGACCGCGAGCGGCGGCTGCAAAATCGCGGCTTCGAAATAGGCTCATTCCTGCCAGACCGGCGCCGCCCGAGACAAACTCTGGAGGCTCCATGTTCGCCAAGATCCTGATCGCCAATCGGGGCGAGATCGCCTGCCGGGTGATACGCACGGCCAGGAAGATGGGAGTGCGCACCGTTGCCGTCTATTCCGACGCGGACGCCAAGGCCCTGCATGTCAAAATGGCCGACGAGGCAGTGAGTATCGGTTCCTCGCCGGTCGGCGAAAGCTATCTGCGCGGCGACAAGATTGTTGCGGCGGCGCTGGCGACCGGCGCCGAAGCAATTCACCCCGGGTACGGCTTCCTCTCGGAAAACCCCGATTTCGTCGACCTGGTGGTGGCGGCGGGGCTCACCTTCATCGGCCCGTCGGCCGCCTCGATCCGCGCCATGGGGCTGAAGGATGCGGCCAAGCGGCTGATGGAGAAAGCAGGCGTACCGGTGGTGCCGGGCTATCATGGCGAGGCGCAGGAGATCGTGCTGCTGGCGTCCAAGGCGCGTGAGATCGGCTATCCCGTGCTGATCAAGGCGCGCGCCGGCGGCGGCGGCAAGGGCATGCGCCGCGTCGAACATCCCGAAGATTTTTCGGAAGCGCTGTCAGGCGCACGGCGCGAGGCCAAGGCCGCGTTCGGCGACGATCGCGTGCTGGTCGAAAAATACGTCGACAAGCCGCGCCACATCGAGGTCCAGGTGTTCGGCGACAATTTTGGCAATGCCGTGCATCTCTACGAGCGCGACTGCTCGGCGCAGCGCCGCCACCAGAAGGTGATCGAGGAAGCGCCGGCGCCCGGCATGACGCCGGCGCTGCGCGAGGCGATGACGGAAGCGGCGGTCAAGGCCGCCAAGGCGATCAGCTATTCCGGCGCCGGCACCATCGAATTCATCGTCGATGCCTCGCAAGGGCTGAAGGCCGACCGCTTCTGGTTCATGGAAATGAACACCCGCCTGCAGGTCGAGCATCCCGTCACCGAAATGGTCACCGGCACCGACCTGGTCGAGTGGCAGTTGCGGGTAGCCGCCGGCGAAAAGCTGCCGAAGACGCAGAGCGAAATCACGCTTTCCGGCCACGCCTTCGAGGCGCGCATCTATGCCGAGGACGCGGCGAAAGGGTTTCTGCCGGCGACCGGCACGCTGCATCACCTGGCGTTTCCCGACAACGCGCCCGAAGGCGCCAGCATGCGCATCGAGACCGGCGTGCGGGCGGGCGATGCGATCTCGCCCTTCTACGATCCGATGATCGCCAAGCTGGTCGTCCATGCCAAGGACAGGCAGGCGGCACTCGATTCGCTCGGGACTGCGTTGTCGCAGACCGAGATTGCCGGCTCGACCGTCAACACCGCCTTTCTCGCGGCACTTGCCGCGGACGCCGATTTTTCGGCCGGTGACGTCGATACCGGCCTGATCGGCAGGCATCAGGAAGCGCTGACCGCGGTCGCCCCGCCGCGCAGCGAGATCGTTGCCGCGGCGGCTCTTGCCGCGGCGGGCGCCGATGCTTTGCCGCCGTCGGACGACCCGTGGTCGTCACTTGCCGGCTATGCGCATTTCCACAGCGTTGCGCGCCGCACGCGCCTGCGCCATGGCGAGGACGATATACTAGCACGTGTTTCAGTGCGGCCGGACGGGCGCTTCGAGGTGGCGCTGGACGCGCCCTATGACAGCGTCAATTCGCATGATCTTCGCGCCGCCCCTCGCCTTGCCCGCTGGCCAGGCCACGTCACCGTGTTCGAAGGCGCGGTCGGCTACAGTTTCCTCGTCCCGGATCCGCTGGCGCGAACCGACGAGGCGGCCGCCGCTTCGGGCAGCCTGCGCGCGCCGATGCCGGGCCTGGTCAAGCTGGTGCGCGCGGCAAAGGGCGAAAGGGTGATCAAGGGCCAGCCGCTGTTGATCCTGGAAGCGATGAAGATGGAGCACACGATCGCGGCCAGCCATGACGGCGTGATCGCCGAGATCGCCACCGAGGGCGCGCAGGTCACCGACGGAACGGTGCTGGTGCGCTTCGTTGAAGAGGCTGCATAGCCGGCTGGAGGCTTGAATGAAAAATGGCCGGGACAAGCCCGGCCATTCCATGAGTACGCGGCCGCTTACTGCGCGATCGGTGCGTATTTGCCGTCGTGCCACTGGTTGATGTCGTAGCTGGCGTTCTTCAGATCGCCCTTCTCGTCGAAGGTCACGTCGCCGACCACGGTGCTGAACGGCGTGCCGTTCTTCAGCGCTTCGGCTACCTTGACCGGATCGTCCGTTCCGGCGCGCTTGACGCCCTCTGCAAACGCCTGAACGACGGCGTAGGAGAACAGCGTAAAGCCTTCCGGCACGAAGCCGCCCGCCTTGATCTTGGCGATGGCCTCCTTGGCTTCCGGCTTGGCCTGCGGGTCCGACGGGAAGACGAACAGGGTGCCTTCACCGGCGGGGCCGGCGACCTGCCAGAATTCCGGCGAGGCGATCGAGTCCGGCATGATCAGCTGGAACTTAACGCTCTGCTCGGCCGACTGACGCAGGATAAGCCCGGCTTCCGGGTGATAGCCGCCGAAATAGACAACGTCAGCCTTGAGGTCCTTCAGCTTGGTGACGAGAGCCGAATAATCCTTCTCGCCGGCATTGATGCCTTCATAGTCGATCTCCTTGAGGCCACCGGCATTCATCGTCGCCTTCACGGCATCGGCAACGCCCTGACCGTAGGCGCTCTTGTCATGCAGGATAACGACATTCTTGCCGGCATATTTCTTGGCGATCCACGGGCCGATGAAGGCGCCCTGCGCGTCGTCACGCGTATAGAGACGCATGATCGTCGGCCAGCCGGCCTTGGCGGCGGCATCGGTCAGCTCGGGATTTGAAGAGGCCGGGCTCATCATCAGCGCGCCGGCCTCGGCGTAGACGGCGGAAGCCGGGATGCTCGAACCTGAACAGGCGTGGCCGTCAATAAACTTGACGCTGTTGGCAACGATCCGGTTGGCCACAGAAACCGCCTGCTTGGGATCGCACTGGTCGTCCTCGATGTCGAGCTTGATCATCGAGCCGTTGACACCGCCGGCGGCGTTGATCGCATCGGCGGCTGCCGTTGCGCCCTGCTTGAACTGATCGCCGATCGTGGCGAGCTGTCCGGTCATCGGGCCGACCACCGAAATGGTGATGTCATCGGCAAAGGCAACCGGCGCGCTCATCATCAGGCCAAATACGGCCGCGCTCAAAATACCCATTTTTTTCATGGTGATAGAACTCCTCCCACACTCGCGCAGCCGCTGTGGCCGCGCTTCTTTCCGAAGGCGGGACAATTTCATCCTTCATTGGGCCTGTCTAGGCGCATCGGCGCCGCTCGATTGGGCCTCATCAACGCAAAAAGCCACGCCAGCCTGTTCCGGCCGCTCGTGGCTTTTTGCTCGTAGAGCAGTCCCCATGCGCCCCCGCGCCAAGAAAAACCTGCCCGCCGTCCCCATTGTGCACGACTGGACCGTGCCGGCCTGCCGCGTTCTTGTTCTTTCATGGTCGGCCGTCTTGTCGCGGCCTTGTCGTTTCACCGGTTCCGACCGTCTTTGCGGTCTTGATCCCGGGGCTTCCCTGTTTTCGATAATCTGCCTGCGATAATCTGCTCGCGATCTCAGTGCATCGTCATCCATTCGCGGGCTTCGCGCAGCGCCTTGGCGAGCTCGACCTTGGACATTGCGGCCGACAGTTCCGAGCGCAGTTCCGCGGCGCGGACCGAGCCCTTGATGGCGGCGATGTTGAACCATTTGTGGGCGGCAACGACATCGGTCTCGCAATCGCGGCCGGTCGCATACATCATGCCCAGTTCGAAAAGAATGTCGGCCTGGGCAGTTGCCCCCATGGCGCCGAAGCCGGCTTCAAGCATTTCAAAACGTGCCATTTTAGTCCCCTGTCTGGCTCCCGAGAGCGGGCCTCTTCTGTCCCCCGGTGTTCCCTGGGGAGCCGCTCTTTCGATGCTTCCGAGAATGAGGCCGAGCCTTGAATCCGTCGTTAAATGGCGTGCTTAATTTGGAGAAAACAAAGCTAAAACAAGAGGTAAACGCGGAAATTCGTTAAGGATACAAAGTCAGCAATCCCGCCGTTTCTCGACCGATTTGACGAAAATTTGCAAGGCGCCGATCAACACTCTGCTAACCACGCGAACCAAAGCCAACGCCTCGATCGTTTCATTTCCACGGGCTGCGCTCTCCCGACCACGCATGAAAATTGCGAAACCTTCCGTCGCGACACCCGCTTTTGTTTTGCCGGGAGCTGGATTAGCTTACGTTTGCGTAAGGGGCAGAGAGGCGGCTGCCCTACCTAACACCAGGGAGGACAGATATGTTTCGCAAAGTGAGCTTGGCCCTGGCGGCCACCGTGATGATGGCTGGTGCGGCCTGGGCGGATCCGATCGAAGGCAACTGGAAGACACAAGCCGGCGACACAGCAGTTATCGGCGGCAGCGGTTCATTCTCCATCATGCTGAAGACCGGCAAATATGCCGGGAAAACCATCGGTTCGCTCAAGGCGGCCGGGGGCAACAAATATGCCGGCAACATCACCGATCCGGCAAACGACAAGACCTATTCGGGCAAGGCAACACTGTCGGGCACCTCGCTCAAGATGAGCGGCTGCGTGCTCGGCGGGCTGATCTGCAAGAGCCAGACCTGGCACAAGCTCTGATCTAGCTGCTTTGACCTGACCAACGGGGCCTTCACAGGCCCCGTTTTCTTTTGCAGGACGGTGCGCGCCATAGCGACGACCGTGCCGTTTGCGGCGGCGCAAACCCGAACCGATGCGCTCCCTAAAACATCGTCAATCACTTTGAACCGTAGATGAACGCCGGCATCAGCGCCGGTTCAGTCGCATCAGGGCATTTTGATGGCGTGTTCAAGGAGACACCACGCAAATGCTCGCTCGCCGCTTCACCATCGTCTGCCTGTTGATGAGCCTGTTCGGGATGCTCTTCGCCATCCTCGTGGCCGAATCCGGCCGTCCGGCCCGTTCCTGGAATGCAGCCAGTTCCTGCCAATTCGATTGCATGAACCATTTTCGCCCCTGAGACGACAAAGACATAGATCCAAACAGAAAAGCAAAAGCCATGAACCGCATCGCCATCAACGCCCTCCAGACCCTTCGGCTCCTGCCGCGGGCGGCGCTCGTCCTGGTCGTGCTGTCGGCGCCGGTCCTGGCCATGCCAATGATGCGGGCCAATGCCGACACGACGATCGACGCGCCGGCGACGAAGAAGCATGGCGTCGGCTTTGTCTTGCTGGTCAGTCTGCAGCGCGGGTAAGGTGTGCCGGTATTAAGGTGATGCTGGCCTGCAAGTGGCGGCCTTGGTGCTCACATGCTTCGAGTACGCTCCGCTCCGGTTCTCGAAGCCAACTAGTTTGGTCGCTTCGCGCCCGTCCTCGACTCCGGCTCAGCCTTACCTGAATCTCAGCACACCTTGGGCGTGGACGAATAAATCGACCACTTGGCGGCCATCCTCCCCTCCCAAGTGCGGCCTCAAGTCTCTATATTGAGCCATGGAAAAGCGAATCTACCCACAAGCTATCGAATCGGTCGTCATGCCGGAGCCTTTCGGCAAGCAGAGCTTCGACGACGCCAAAAAGGCCGTGGCCGCCTTGCAGGTGCTCTACGACCGCAACACCAAGTTTCTGCGCGACTCCTTTGCCACGCTTGCCGCCGGCGGCGACGAAAGCAAGCGCTACCGCGCCTTCTACCCGGAGATCGGCGTCACCACCAATTCGTTCACCCAGATCGACTCGCGCCAGGCTTACGGCCACATGCCGACCCCCGGGCATTTCTCGACCACCATCACCCAGCCGGTGCTGTTCGAACGCTATCTCGTAGAGCAGCTTCGCCTGATCATGCGCAATCACGGCGTGCCGGTAACGGTTTCGGAATCGACCACGCCGATCCCGCTGCATTTCGCGTTCCTTGAAGGAACCCATGTCGATGGCGCCGCCGCCGACCGCATCAAACGGCCGATCCGCGACCTGTTCGACGTGCCGGATCTTGACGGCACCGACGACCAGATCGCCAACGGCACCTTCGAGGTCGCGTTCGGCGAACCAAGGCCGCTGGCGCCGTTCACGGCGCAGCGCATCGACTATTCGCTGCACCGCATGACGCACTACACGGCGACCAGCCCGCAGCATTTCCAGAACTTCGTGCTGTTCACCAACTACCAGTTCTACATCGACGAGTTCGTCGCCCGCGCGCGGGCCCAGATGGCTGAAGGCGGCCACGGCTATACCGAATTCGTCGAACCGGGCAATGTCATCACCAAGGCAGGGCAAAACGCACCCAGCGAAGGCGTGGCGGCGCCGCGCCTGCCTCAGATGCCAGCCTATCATCTGAAGAAGCCGAACCATGGCGGCATCACCATGGTCAACATCGGCGTCGGCCCGTCCAACGCCAAGACGATCACCGACCATGTCGCGGTGCTGCGGCCACATGCATGGCTGATGCTCGGCCATTGCGCCGGCCTGCGCAACACTCAGGCGCTGGGCGACTATGTGCTGGCGCATGCCTATGTCCGGGAAGACCATGTGCTGGACGATGACCTGCCGGTGTGGGTGCCGATACCGCCGCTGGCCGAGATCCAGGTGGCGCTGCAGGAGGCGGTCGCCGAAGTCACCGGACTTTCCGGCTACGATCTCAAGCGCATCATGCGCACCGGCACCGTCGCCACCATCGACAACCGCAACTGGGAACTGCGCGACCAGCGCGGACCGGTGCAGCGGCTGTCGCAGTCGCGCGCCATCGCGCTCGATATGGAATCGGCCACGATCGCCGCCAATGGCTTCCGCTTCCGCGTGCCCTACGGCACGCTGCTTTGCGTCTCCGACAAGCCGCTGCATGGCGAGTTGAAGCTGCCCGGCATGGCGACCGAATTCTACAAGCGGCAAGTGGCGCAGCATCTGACCATCGGCATCAAGGCGATGGAGAAGCTGGCGGAAATGCCGATGGAACGGTTGCATTCGCGCAAGCTGAGAAGCTTTTCGGAGACGGCCTTTCAGTAGACCGGCTTGCCGTAAATGTTTGCCGCGAGGCGTTTCGTCATCTTGATTGGGCCGCATTTCAGCCGATAAAGGCCTGATACCTCGGCAATGTATTACCCGGTCTATGGGCAAAACCCGGTCTGATGGCACGCGTGCGAAAGATGATGGCTTCAATGGCGTTCCTGGCAATGCTCGGCCTCTCGGCCGCGCTTGTAGCCGGGTTCTTTGGCGCACTGCATCCGGCCTTCGATTCCTTTGCCCATTTCCGCATCCATTTTGCCGTGCTGATGGGGCTGATTGCGCTGCCGCTGCTCGCCACCTCGTTTCGCCTGCAGGCGGGCGTGGGCCTGCTGCTGGCCGTGGCCGCCTTCGCCAGCACGTTGAGCACCTTGCCGCGCCTGTGGCCGGTGCAGGCCGCCAATGACGCCGCGCCCGGCAACGAACCGGTCTACCGGCTGCTGCAGATGAACCTGCGTTTCAACAATCCGACGCCCAAGAAGGTTCTTTCGCTGATCGCCAGGACCAACCCAGACGTGATCACGCTCGATGAAGTATCGGCCATGTGGGCGACCGAACTCGGCTATATCCAGAACGCCTATCCCTATCGCATCCTGTGCGCCCATCCCGACGGAGTGTGGGGCGTGGCGCTTTTGTCCCGGCGACCTTTTGCGGCCGGCACCGAGCCGCATTGCGAACCGCGCGGCGCGATGGCGGCCGCCACCGTCGATTTCGGCGGCACTCCGGTCGATGTCGCGGCGATCCATTTGAGCTGGCCGTGGCCGAAGGAACAATACTGGCAGATCGGCGAGTTGACCGAGACGCTCACCTCGCTCGGCGAGACGGCGATCATGGCCGGCGACTGCAATGCCGTGCCGTGGAGCGCCGCGGTACGGCGCGTTGCCTCGCTCGGCGGACTGACCGTGATGCCGTCGGCCGGACCGACCTGGATCCACCGGACCCTGCCCGATTTCCTGCGGCGCTATGTGGGCCTGCCGATCGACCAGGTGTTTTCGAAGGGCGGGGTGACCATCCTGTCGTCGACGCAGATGGAAGAGACCGGCTCCGACCATCTGCCGGTGATGGTGGAATTTTCATTGATGCGCGACGAGACCAAGCCGGCCGACGAGGATTCTACCGCGACTGTGTCGCTGATCCAGCCCAGCATGGGCGGCTAGATCGTACGCCACGGGGCTTACGGTTTCACAAGCCTACCAAGGCCTCGATGATGCGCTCGACATGGCCGCCTTCACTGTGCTCGCGCGCGTCGAACGCGATCTGTTTTGCCTCATAGAGCTTGGAAGTGGCTTGCAAGCGCCGCGTGGCTTCGACGCGCGTTTTGTTGCATTGCGGATCGTTGGCAAATTTCAGGCCGCGAACCGACCGCTCGGCAGCCTGCATCATCTGCCCGGCGATACGGCCATGGGTTCCTTCATGAGCGAGAACGCCTGTGAAAAACCGGTTCCAGCGTTTGCGCAGCGCCGGCGTGACGGCCGAGGCGACGCGCGGGTAGGTGTAGGCGATGTTGAGCGTTCCATTGGCCTGGCGCAGGCGGCAGACGCCGTTGACCTGACCCACGTCCAGGCTCCAGTCGGCGGTGTAGCTTGTCTGCGCGATGGCGTGGGTCATGAAACCGTGCTTGGGGCCCCTGCGGTTCATGGCGATAACCAGACCGGCACCTGTCGTGCCGGTGATGTCATAGGTTCGCGTCTTGACGACGGTTTTCACCCCCGCCGACGCCGTCCCGACGACGCCGCAGGCCGCGCTTATGACGGCGACGCAAAACAAGACCAACACGCGCATGCCATTTTCCCCATGGACGCGGCAATGAGACCACAAGCAGACGACGGTTTCAACAATCTTTGGCGCCGAGCGCCTTACATGCCTTGGTAAACCCGGCCATCGCCGCCATTTTTGCTGGTTGAGACGGCCCCGGTCGGTGAGGCTCACATGCCCTGATAGACCGGGCCTTCGCCGCCTTGTGGCGGCACCCAGTTAATGTTCTGGTTGGGATCCTTGATGTCGCAGGTCTTGCAGTGCACGCAGTTCTGCGCGTTGATGACGAAGCGCACATCTTTGGCAGACGGATCGGCGGCGGCGTTGCCGTCCTTGTCGACCCATTCGTAAACACCGGCCGGGCAATAGCGGGTCGAAGGCCCGGCAAAGACATCATGCTCGGAACGCTTCTGCAACTCCATGTCGCCGACGATGAGATGCACCGGCTCGTTTTCCTCGTGATTGGTGTTGGACAGGAACACCGACGACAGGCGGTCGAAGGTCAGCACGCCGTCCGCTTTGGGATAGGCGATCTTCTTGTGCTTGGCCGCGGGCTCAAGCGTGGCATAATCGGCCTTGCCATGTTTCAGCGTGCCGAAGGGCGAGAAGCCGAACAGCGTGTTCAGCCACATGTCGAGACCACCGAGGCCGACGCCGATAATGGTGCCGAAGCGCGACCAGAGCGGCTTGACGTTGCGGACCTTCTTCAAATCCTTGCCGATATCGGTCGCGCGCCAGGCGTCCTCATAAGACGACAGCTCGTCATTGGCGCGGCCGGAGCCGATCGCTTGCGCGACATGCTCGGCCGCCAGCATGCCGGACAGCACCGCATTGTGCGAACCCTTGATGCGCGGCACGTTGACGAAGCCCGCCGCACACCCCATCAGCACGCCGCCGGGGAAGGAGAGTTTCGGCACCGACTGCCAGCCGCCTTCGGTAATGGCGCGCGCGCCGTAGCCGATGCGCTTGGCGCCCTCGAAGGTGCGCGATATCGCCGGATGCGTCTTGAAGCGCTGGAATTCCTCGAAGGGCGACAGCCAGGGGTTCTTGTAGTTGAGATGCAGGACGAAGCCGACCGCGACCTGGTTATCCTCGAGGTGGTAGAGGAAGGAGCCGCCGCCTGTCTTCAGGTCGAGCGGCCAGCCGAAGGAGTGCTGCACCAGGCCCGGCCGGTGGTTCTCGGGCTTGACCTGCCACAGCTCCTTGAGGCCGATGCCGTACTTGCCGGGCTCACGGCCGTCGGACAGTTTGTATTTTGCGATCAGCTGCTTGGACAGCGAACCGCGCGCGCCCTCGCCGATCAGCACGTATTTGCCCATCAGCGCCATGCCCGGCGCAAAGCCCGGGCCATGTGTGCCGTCTTTTTCGACGCCCATGTCGCCGGTGACGACGCCCGTGACCGCGCCGGCATCGTTGTAGACGAGGCTGGCGGCAGCAAAGCCCGGATAGATTTCGACGCCTAGCGCTTCAGCCTTGGTTGCCAGCCAGCGGCAGACATTGCCGAGCGAGACGATGTAGTTGCCGTGATTGTTCATCAGCGGCGGCATCAGGATATTGGGCAGACGGAACGAGCCGGCGGGGCCGAGCACCAGGAAATCGTCGGCCGTAACCGGCGTCTTGAAGGGGTGGCCATCTTCCTCGCGCCAGCCCGGCAACAGGCGGTCGACGCCTATGGGATCGACGACGGCGCCTGACAGAATGTGGGCACCAACCTCGCCGCCCTTTTCCAACACCACGACGGAAAGCTCGGGATTGACCTGCTTGAGACGGATCGCTGCGGCAAGGCCCGCCGGGCCGGCCCCGACGATGACCACGTCGAATTCCATGCTCTCGCGTTCGATCTCGCTCATCAACCCCTCCGCTCTGGCCAACCGTTTCCGGCATTTTGCTGGCTCCTGCGCTGCATAGCGCATCAATCCGCGACAGGAAACCGGCGCTGACGTGACAATGCCGATTTCGACAAAAAGTCGCGGATGACAACTCTGCCGCAAGCGTTTTGCGCGCGGCCGCGCTCAGCGTCCCATATTTTAATTGTTCGACGGCTCTCTTATCGGCCATACTTATTTCCATGCGCACGCCGTCCGGCTATTCATTGACGCGCTTCCCCCTTCCGCCCGGCCGGACCTGCCGAGCGATCCTTCTCGCCCTTTCAATGCTTACGCCGGTTCGCGCTCAGACCGAGCCGGTGAAGGTGTGGGCGACCGGCGCCTATTCCTTTTCCGACGAGCTTGGCGGTTTCCACATCACCGGCGCCTCGGGCACCGGCACCAAGGAAGATCCGTTGGTCATCTCCGAGGAGCTGAATTCGTCAACGCCGGTGACGCTCACCATCCGCACCACCAAACCGATCCAGCCGTTCAGCACCAACGGCGAATTCGCCAACGGCATCCTGTACATGCGTATCGAGGTGCTCAACAACAGCGGCCAGGCCTGGGTCGAATTCCAGTTCGAGCTGCAGGAGATACTCAACCAGCCGAGCGTGTTCGGCGACGGCCTGTCCTTCGACCAGCGCAACAAGACGCCCGACAACATCCTGTCGAGCGCGTACGCCGATTTCGACCGCGATTTCGAACCCTATGACCGGCTCTTGTTCAAGAGTGGACAGATCGACCCGCTGAAGAGGGGACGCTTCGAGTTTCTGATCACCGACTACACGCCGCGCTGGACGTTCTATCTGGTGCAGGATCCGCGGATACCGACGGGGTAAGCGGCAGACGCCGTGAAAATCGCCACGAAATGCCCTTCGTGATTGGCGAAAGCCGACGAGCGCGTAATCTCCCTCCTTGAGGGGGAGATTACTAACCGCCCAACCTTGCAAATCGTCTCTCGGCGGACGAATGTGCCCGGTATGACTGCCGCCTCCCCCAACAACCGATCCGACCTGGCCGAGTTGCTCGCCTTCTACGCCTCTGCCGGTGTCGACGAAGCGTTGGAGGACGCGCCGGTGAACCGGTTTGCCGGGGCAGCACCGAAGCGCCCCGAGCGCACAACGGCCCCTGCCGCGCCGCCTCGCGAAAACAAGTTTCCGGAACAAGCCGCCGCCAGCCCCGGGCTGGACGCAAGCCGGGTGCCGGACGCGCCGGCGCGTTCCGTTCCGGCCATGGCGACGGTGCCCGACGAGGCACAGGCGGCCCTGGCCCGGCAAATGGCGGCAAGTGCCTCGACGCTCGACGAACTGCGCCAGCACATGGCGTCGTTCGATGGCTGCAACCTCAAATTCACCGCCAAGAACCTGGTCTTTGCCGACGGCAATCCGGAAGGTTCGGTGATGTTGGTCGGCGAGGCGCCCGGCCGCGACGAGGATATTGAGGGCCTGCCCTTCGTCGGCCGCTCGGGCCGGCTGCTCGACCGCATGCTGGCGGCGATCGGGCTTGACCGGACTTCGGTCTATATCGCCAACGTCATTCCCTGGCGGCCACCCGGCAACCGCACGCCGACGCCGCACGAGACCGAAATCTGCCGTCCCTTCATTGAGCGGCAGATAGAGCTGGTCAATCCGAAGGTGCTGGTCAATCTCGGCGGCCCTTCGGCCAAAACCCTGCTCAACACTACCGAGGGCATCCTGCGCCTGCGCGGCAATTGGCAGGTGCACACGACGGTGTCGGGCACTGCCATTCCGGCCATGCCGACGTTGCACCCGGCCTATCTCTTGCGGACCCCTGCGCACAAGAAGCTAGCCTGGCGGGACTTTCTCGAGGTGAAGGCGAAGTTGCGGGAGGTGGGGTGAGGCGCGCCTCTTCCTTCCACCCTTGTGGGGGAAGGTGGATCGGCGCGCAGCGCCGAGACGGATGAGGGGTGTTCCAGCGGAGTGAGACGTTGGCGTTCCCTGGAACACCCCTCATCCGACCGAGCTTCGCTCGGCCACCTTCTCCCACAGGGGGAGAAGGGAGAACCGCGCCAATGACCTCCGAGGTAATTGAAATACCGCCCACCCCAGCCTAATCCTTTCACCCATGACAACACCCCAGACCTCTGCCGGCGGCCTGATCCGCGAATGGCGCACGCGGCGGCGCATGAGCCAGCTTGATCTCGCCATGGAGGCCGAGATTTCGCAGCGGCATCTTTCCTTCGTCGAAAGCGGCCGCGCCGCGCCGTCGCGTGAGATGGTGCTGCATCTGGCCGAGCAGCTTGAGATTCCGCTGCGGCAGCGCAACCAGCTGCTGCTTGCCGCCGGCTTTGCGCCGAGCTTCGGCGAGCGGCCACTCACAGACAAGACGCTGGCGCCGGCGCTTGCTGCGGTCGAGACCGTGCTCAAGGGGCATGAACCGTTCCCCGCGCTCGCCGTCGACCGGCACTGGAACCTGATTTCCGCCAACGCCGCCATCGGCCCGTTTCTGGCCGATGTTGCCGAGCCGTCGCTGCTCCAGCCGCCGGTCAACGTGCTGCGCCTCAGCCTGCACCCGAACGGCATCGCACCGCGCATCGTCAATCTCGCGGAGTGGCGAGCGCATCTGCTGGAGCGGCTGAAACACCAGAACGATGCCACCGGCGATCCCGTACTGGTCGAGCTGGAGCGCGAATTGCGAACCTATCCGTCCGGGCTCAAGGGCGCGCGACCGGTGCCGGTGGAGCCCAACGGCATCGTCCATCCGCTGCGGCTGGCGCATGGCGACCAGGTGCTGTCCTTCATCAGCACCATCACCGTCTTCGGCACGCCGCTCGACGTGACGCTGTCGGAACTGGCAATCGAGTCTTTCTTCCCGGCCGACGAGCCGACACGGGCGGTGCTGGTGCGGCTCGCTAAAGAACGCGCGCAGTCGTCCTGATCACCCTTGTGGTGGCGCTGCCTTCCGCGTTCGGGTGCGCTCGAGGCCGAGCTGGCGCTCGCGCCAGATGATGAAGATGCCGGCGGCAACGACGATCACACCGCCGACGAGCGTGTTGATGGTGGCGACATCGCCGAAGGCGAAATAGCCGACGACGACGCCGAGGATCATCGAGGTGTATTCGAACGGCGCCACCACCGAAGCTTCGGCATGGCGGTACGCCGCCGTCATCAGGATCTGCGCCAGCCCGCCACAGAACCCTGCTGCGACCAGCAGACCGGCCTGCAGCGGCGTCAGCGCCTGCCAGCCGAAGGGCAGCGTAAGCAGCGCCATGACACTCGCCGTCGCCGAGAACCACAACACGATGGTCGCTGTTCGTTCAGTCTGGACAAGATTGCGCACGAGCAGGATGGCATTGGCGGAGATTGCTGCAGAAACAAGAGCAGCGATGACGCCCAGCACCTCCTGGTCGCCGAGCGCGGCGCCCGACGTGAGCAGCGTCAGCTCCGGCCAGGAGATGATCAGCACGCCGACCAGACCGACCGCAACCGCGCTCCAGCGATAGACGCGAATGGCTTCGCCGAGGAATAGCGAGGAGAACACCACCACCAGCAAAGGCTGGGCATAGTTCAGCGTGATCGCTTCCGGCAGCGGCAGCCGGGTCAGCGCGAAGAAGCCGAGCCCCATGGCGCAAACGCCGACGACACCGCGCGCGATGTGGTTCAGCGGGCGTTTGGTGGCGAACGCCGTACCGAGTTTTCTCTTGAAGGCCAGGAAGACGATGATCGGGAAGATGGCGAAGAAGGAGCGGAAGAAGACGATCTGGCCGGCCGGCAAAGTGCCGGCGGCCTTGATGCAGGTTTGCATGCCGACAAAGACTGCCACCGACATGACCTTGAGCATGATCCCGGTGAGAACATTAGAGCGCCGCGCGTCGTCTTCGACGCGCAAAGGACGCTCTGACACTATAAATCTGCGCATCGTGCTTTCCAAAAATCGACATTGATTTTTGGGCCGATGCGCGCCGGGATGATCGGACAGTTTCCCGCCCGCTTCGTCTCCAGGCCCGGCTTTCACTGTTTTGTTGCTTCCCGGATCTCCGCTGAGATGCGCGTCGAACGACGCGGTACACAGGCGCCCATTCCGAACTTCGATGTGACGACGGTCATCAAGGCCTCACGATAATGGCGGAAGGGGAACGCCCCGAATAGGCATTGGCGCAGTTTTGTCGAGTGACCGTTTCGTGTAAAGAGCGCGCAACTTTAGATTTAATGGGCCATGACACGTCAGCGGCTCCGATAGCGACAGGGAAACCCAAGGGAATGCGAACCGATACCGGCCAGGTCTTCAAGCTCGAAGACTACCGCCCCAACGACTTTTCCATCCCGCAAACCGGCCTCACCTTCCGCCTTTCGCCAGACGCAACGCGTGTCACCGCAGTGCTGACGATCGAACGCCGCGATGGCGCCGCCGCCTGGACGTCGCTGGTGCTGGACGGCGACGGCCTGGTGCTCAAGCGCATTGCCATCGACGGTCGCGAGCTTGCCCCGGCCGAGTATCTCGCCACGCCGGACCAGCTGACCATTTTGAGGCCGCCGCCCCGTTTCCAGCTGCTGCTCGAGACCGAGATCGCGCCGGCCAGCAATGAGGCGCTGATGGGCCTCTACCGCTCCAGCAATGTCTATTGCACGCAGTGCGAGGCCGAGGGCTTTCGCCGCATCAGCTATTTCCTCGACCGCCCCGACATCCTGTCGGTCTATACCGTGCGTATCGAGGCGAGGCTGGACGAAGCGCCGCTGTTGCTTTCCAACGGCAATCCGGTCGAAAGCGGCGCGCTTGCCGACGGCTGGCACTTTGCAGTCTGGGACGACCCCTTCCCCAAGCCGTCCTATCTGTTTGCGCTCGTGGCCGGCAATCTCGGCAAGGTTGCGGACAGTTTCGTCACCATGTCCGGGCGCGAGGTCGAACTCGGCATCTATGTCGAGCCAGGCAAGGAGGGGCTTGCCGGCTACGCCATGGATGCGCTGAAGCGCTCGATGCAATGGGACGAGCAGGCCTTCGGCCGCGAATACGACCTCGACGTCTTCAACATCGTCGCCGTTTCCGACTTCAACATGGGGGCCATGGAGAACAAGGGCCTCAATATCTTCAACGACAAATATGTGCTGGCCGACCGGGAAACCGCCACCGATGCCGATTTCGCCAATATCGAGGCGATCATCGCGCATGAGTATTTCCACAACTGGACCGGCAACAGGATCACCTGCCGCGATTGGTTCCAGCTCTGCCTGAAAGAAGGGCTGACGGTTTTTCGCGACCACGAATTCTCCGCCGACCAGCGCTCGCGCGCGGTCAAGCGCATCGCCGAAGTGCGCACGCTCAGGGCACACCAGTTCCCCGAGGACCAGGGACCGCTGGCGCATCCGGTGCGGCCGCGCCGCTACCGCGAGATCAACAATTTCTACACGGCGACCGTCTACGAAAAAGGCTCGGAAGTCGTGCGCATGATCCGCACCATTCTCGGACCTGACCCGTTCCGCGCCGGAATGGATCTCTATTTCGAGCGCCATGACGGCGAAGCAGCGACGATCGAGGATTTCCTCAAAGTGTTCGAGGACGCCTCCGGGCGCGATCTGTCGCAATTCGCGCTCTGGTACCACCAGGCGGGCACGCCGAACCTGACCGTCAGTTCGACGCACAATCCGGCCACGCGCGAGTTCACGCTCGAGATCGAGCAGTCGGTGCCGCCGACGCCGTCGGAAAGCCGCAAGCGGCTGATGCACATCCCGCTCGCCTTCGGGCTGGTCGGCGCCGGCGGCGAACCGGTTGCCTATGGCGGCGTCGAGGGCGCCGCCGTCGAGGACGGTGTCATCCATATTCGCAAGCGCCGTCACATGGTGCGCTTCTCAGGCGTTGCCGAGCGGCCGGCGGTGTCGCTCAACCGCGGCTTTTCGGCACCGATCACGCTTTCGGTCGAGCAGAAGGCCGACGACCAGTTCTTTCTCGCCGGCCATGACAGCGATGCCTTTGCGCGCTGGCAGGCGTTCAACACGCTTTTGACCGATGCGCTGATAGCGGCCTTCCGCCAGATCCTCGGCGGCGCAAAGCCGGCCTTCACCGCCAGGCTGACCGGACTTGCCGGCAAGATCGCCGGCGACGAGACGCTGGAACCCGCTTACCGGGCACTGGCGCTTTCGCTTCCGGGCGAGGCCGACATTGCTCGCGACATCGGCAGGAATATTGACCCCGACGCCATCTTCGCCGCCCGCGAGGCGCTGGCGCTGGCAATCGCGCGCGCCAATCAGCAAACGTTCACCGACCTATACGGCCGCCTCGCCGACGACGGGCCGTTCAGCCCCGACGCGGCAAGTGCGGGACGCCGCGCGCTGCGCAACATCCTGCTCGACTACCTCTCGCTGCTGCCGAAAGGGGCTGCGCTCGCCGCCCGGCATTTCGAGGTCGCGACGAACATGACCGACCGCGCCGCAGCGCTGACCGTCCTTGCGCACCGCCATGACGGTTCGCCGGAGGCGATCAAGGCGCTGGCCGATTTCGAGGCCCGTTATGGCGCCGATCCGCTGGTCATGGACAAATGGTTCCAGATCCAGGCCAGCGTGCCGGGACCCCGGACAGTCGACACGGTACGCGAGCTGACTGGTCACGCAGCTTTCTCGATGGCCAATCCGAACCGGATGCGCTCGCTGGTCGGCACATTCGCCAGCGCCAACCAGACCGGCTTCCACCGCGCCGATGGCGAAGGCTACCGGTTTTTTACCCAGACCGTACTCGAGGTTGAAAAACGCAATCCGCAAGTGGCGGCCAGGCTGGCGACAGCGCTGCGCTCGTGGCGCTCGCTGGAGCCGGGCAGGCAAGCCAAGGCCAGGGGAGCGCTGCTGGCCATCGCCGGTGCCGAGAACCTGTCGGCGGATTTGCGGGACATTGTGGAGCGAACGCTGGCCTGATCCCTCCCCCTTGAGGGGACGGTGGACAGCCGCCGAAGGCGGATGGACGGGTGGGGTCGTTGCGGCAGTGCGCGACCTCGACCAACTTCGACCGTGATTGAGAGAGTCGAGCGCTTCGCCGAGGACCCCACCCGGCCCTTCGGGCCACCCTCCCCTCAAGGGGAGGGATTTCAGCGTTATTTCAATCAATTTTTAATGTTTTTCGGCCGCGCCTCTGGACAAGGCGAATCACCTTTGATTCTTTACAGACGATTCGGATGTGCGGTGTTGCCGAATCGTCAAGCGTACGGAAATTCGGGGAGTGCCATTTATGGCCAAGGCGGACGCGTGGGGCGCGCCCGAAGGGACGGCTTTTGAGCGGCGCAAGGCGCGAGGCGACGGCCTCGCCGGCAATACGCGGCTCATCGCTGAACCAGCCTACCGGCGGCTCCTGGCTGCCGAACCCCTTCTGCGCCGTTCGATACCGGCTCTCATCATCATCTTCCTGATCGTCATCGCCGCACTGCGCGTGCTGTCGCTGATGAACGAGCGCGACGAGGCCGAGCGCGACGGCAAGGCGGTGCTAGGTCTCGCCGCCGGCCAGATGGCGAACGCAATCTCGGCCGACCCGACCGCGGCATCCAGCGGTGCAATTGATCTTCTGGAAAGCACGAGCCGCCAGGGCGCCATGGGCAGAAGCCATGTGCTTGTGATCACCGACAGCGCCTTCAAGATCATTGCCGTGTCGCCGCTGTCGACCGGCTGGCAAGGGCGATCGCTGGACAGCCTGGTGCTGGACGGCCAGCCGCTGTTCATGTTCGGCGACCGCGCCGGGGTCATGGATGTCAGCATCGGCGGCCAGGACTGGTACGCGGCGGTGAGCCTGACCCGGGACCGCAAGAACGCCGCCGCCGTGCTGGTGCCGCAGGAAGCGGCGTTCGACAACTGGCGCAAGACCGTCTCGCTCAACGTCACGCTGTTTGTGCTGACAGCCGGCGTGCTGATCATCATCCTCTACGCCTATTTCGGCCAGGCATCGCGCGCCCAGACAGCCGACCGCATCTATCTCGAAGCCCATCAGCGCATCGACATGGCGCTGGTTCGCGGTCGCTGCGGCCTGTGGGACTGGGACATGGTGCGCGGCAAGATGTACTGGTCGCGCTCGATGTACGACATGCTGGGCTACGAGCCCTGCAACTCGATGCTGTCGTTCGGCGAGGTCGACGACATCATCCACCCCGAGGACGGCGACCTGTTCGAGCTGGCCAACAAAATCGTCGAGCGCGAGATCGACCATATCGACCAGGTGTTCCGGATGCGTCACGCCGACGGCCAGTGGGTGTGGATGCGCGCCAGGGCCCAGGTGATCGACCCGGAAGCGCCTGAGATCCAGCTGATCGGCATTGCCGTCGACGTCACCGAGCAGCGGCATCTGGCGCTGCGCTCGGAGGCGGCCGACCTGCGCCTGCGGACCGCGATCGAAAACATCAACGAATCCTTCGTGCTGTGGGATGCCGCCCAGCGCCTGATCATGTGCAATTCCAAATACCAGAAGGACAACGGCCTGTCGGACCGCGACGTCATGCCGGGCGCTGCGCGCGCCGTGCTTGAAGAGCGCATGCTGGCCTTCGCCTCTGAACGGCGGCTGGCCAACACCAACGGGCCGCAAGGGGGCGCAACCTTCGAGCGGCAGCTCTCCGACGGCCGCTGGCTGCAGGTCAACGAACTGAGGACCCGGGACGGCGGCACGGTCTCCGTCGGCTCCGACATCACCCAGATCAAGCTGCACCAGGAAAAGCTGGTCGACAGCGAGCGCCGGCTGATGGCGACCATCCACGACCTCAGCCTCGCCCGCCGGGCCGAGGAAGAGCGCGCCAAGGAACTGGTCGAGCTCAACCGCGAATATATGAAGGAAACCGAGCGCGCCGAGGCCGCCAATCGGGCCAAATCCGAATTCCTAGCCAACATGTCGCACGAGCTGCGCACGCCGCTCAACGCCATCATCGGGTTCTCCGAACTGATGGAACAAGGCCTGTTCGGGCCGCTCGGTTCGCCGCGCTACGAGGAATATGCCAACGACATCAACGGCAGCGGCAAATATCTGCTCGGCGTCATCAACGACATACTCGATATGTCGAAGATCGAAGCCGGCCAATTCTCGGTGGACCGCGAGGAAATCGATCTCTGCCCGCTGATCCGCGAGACGGTGCGGGTGATCTCGCTGCAGGCGGCGGAGAAATCGATCACGGTCGAAACCCGCATCGCCGATACGATGACGCTGTTCGCCGACCGCCGGGCGATCAAGCAGATCGCCATCAATCTGCTGTCGAATGCGGTGAAGTTCACCGGTCAGGGCGGCCATATCTCGGTGCGCGCCCGCAACACGTCAGGCGCGCTGGTGCTGACCATCGAGGACAATGGCTGCGGCATTCCGAAGGAGGCACTGAGCAAGCTTGGCCGCCCCTTCGAACAGGTGCAGAACCAGTTTTCGAAGAACCACGCCGGCTCCGGCCTCGGCCTTGCCATCTCGCGCTCGCTGGCCGAGCTGCAGGGCGGCGCGCTGAAAATCCGCTCGACCGAAGGCGTCGGCACGATCGTGTCGGTGCGCATTCCGGTGAAGAAGCCGGCGCTGGCGGTGAAGGCGGCGGCCTGACGGCCCGCCAATGCGAGCGGTGCTCTCCGCCGCGTTCAAGGACTGAGTAGCCCCGGTCATGTAAGGGCTCCGGCGGCTTTCGCCGCCGGAGACATATCGCCATTTCACTCCATGCTGTCGTCGCCGCCGTCCCATTGGTGGTGGCGGCCCATGCGGCCTTTCTTTGGCAGTTCGTTGCGCTCGATCTTGCCGTCATTGTTGCGGTCGAGCATGGCGAACACCTTCTTCTCGCGCCCGGTGATGTCGTCCGTGGTCAGCGTGCCGTCGCCCTTGCTGTCGTAGCGGGCAACTATGCGCTTGGCCATTTCCTCGAACCGCGCCTTCTCCAGCGCGTCAGCGAGCTGGGCGACTGTCAGCTTGCCGCCATTATCGGCGACCAGCTTCTTCAGCCGCGCGTTCATGGCGTCGGAAAACTGGTCGAAGCTGATGGTGCCGTTGGAATCCTTCATCGCCTTGTCGAGGCGCATCATCGCGCCCTCGCGCATTCTGGCGCTGGCATTGTTCTCGGCATAGGCGGTGGTGCCAACGGCGCCGGCAAGCGCGACAAAGGCAAGGGCAAGTCCGGTTGTCTTTCTCATGGGTATCTCCTGTTGCATCGTCACCCCCGATGCGATCCGAAACAGCCGCCAACGCTTCACGCCCTCACGACCGTTTCGTACGAAGCAAAAGGTTGAAATCCTTTCTGACCTTTTGCGACGTTTCCTTGAGATGTGCTTCCAGCACACCGAAATCCGGCAGGTCAGTCACCGCCAGAAGCAGATCCGACAATCCCGGCGGAACGTCATCGCGTTCGAATGCACCGGTGAGGCAAAGCCGCGTCATCTGGGTCAGCGCCAGATAGAGTTGGTAGGCTTCGCAAAGCTGCTGCCTGACGTCAGCCTCGGCGAAATCCGGCGACAGATGCGCCAGGATTTCGCCGGTCGCGGTCACCCTGCGGCCGGCTTCGACCTGCCCGGTTATAACCGCCACCTGCGCGATGAATTCGAGGTCGATGAGGCCGCCGGAGATGAGCTTGATGTCCCAGAGATCGCGCGGCGATTTTTCCTTCTCGATCAGCGCGCGCATCTCGGATGCCTCCGCCCTCACCTTGGCGGCGTCGCGCGGCAAGGCCAGAAGTGCCGCCACCTCGGCCTCGACCTCGGCGCAAAGGGCCGCGTCGCCGCCGATGGCGCGCCCCCGGGCCAGCGCCATGTGCTCCCAGGTCCAGGCCTCCTGGCGCTGGTATTTCTTGAAGGCATCGATGTGGGTGGCCACCGGCCCCTTGTTGCCGGATGGCCGCAAGCGCAGGTCGAGCTCGTAGAGAACGCCTTCGGCGGTCGGCGCCGAGACAGCCGCGATCAGCCGCTGCGTCATCCTGGTATAGTAGTGCGATGGTGCGAGCGGCTTGTCGCCGTCGGACTCGTCGGCATTCGCGTCGTGGTCGTAGAGCAGAATGAGGTCGACATCGGAGCCGGCGGTGAGCTCGCGGCTGCCGAGTTTGCCCATGCCGAGCAGCGACACGGTGCCGCCGGCGATACCGCCGTGGCGCAGCGCGAATTCGGTGGTCACCGCCTGCAATGCGGCGTCGATGGTGAGGTCGGCGAGATCGGAAAAGGCGCGGCCGGCGCGCGCCGGGTCGATCGAGCCGGCGAGCAGCCTGACACCGATCAGGAATTTCTGCTCGGAGGCAAAGATGCGCAGCCGGTCAAGCACATCCTCGTAGGGCCTGTCGCCATCGATGAAAGCGGCCAACCGCGCTGAGAGATAGGCGCGGTTGGGCAGTTCGGTGAGCAGCGCCGGGTCGAGCAGACCGTCGAAGACATGCGGGCGCCTTGTGATGATTGCCGCCAGCCGAGGCGCGGCGCCCATGATCGTCGCCATAAGCTTCAGCAGAGCGGGATTCGACTGCAGCAGCGAAAACAGCTGGATGCCGGCGGGCAGGCCGGCGAGGAGTTCATCGAAGCGAACCAGCGCCTCGTCGGCCCGGCGCGTCTGGCCGAAGGCTTTGAGCAGCGCCGGCGTCAGTTCGGTCAGCCGCTCGCGCGCTTCCGCCGACTGGGTGGCGCGATAGCGGCCGAAATGCCAGCCCCGAATCACGCGGCAGATGTCGCTTGGCCGCTGGAAGCCAAGGCCGTGCAAGGTCTGCAGCGTGTCGGGATCGTCGACATCGCCGGTGAAGACCAGATTGCCGACGCCGGCCGACAATTCAGGCGCGGTCTCGAACAGCGCGGCGTAATGGCGCTCGACCTCATGCAAAGCCGCGCGAAAGGTTTCGGCAAATCTGGCGGCATCGGCAAAGCCCAGCATATGGGCGATGCGTTCCAGCCCTTCATCATCGTCGGGCAGAATATGCGTCTGCTCGTCGGCGACCATCTGGATGGCGTGTTCGACGCGGCGCAGAAACCAATATTGCTGCGTGAGCGCGTCGCGTGCATCGGCGGTGATCCAGTTGCGCGCCGCCAGCGCACCCAGCATCGGCACCGTCTCGCGGCCGCGCAGCTCCGGAAAACGGCCGCCGGCGATCAGTTGCTGGGTCTGGACGAAGAACTCGATTTCGCGAATGCCGCCGCGGCCGAGCTTGACGTTGTGTCCTTTGACCGCGATCTCGCCATGACCCTTGTGGGCATGGATCTGGCGCTTGATCGAATGAACGTCGGCGATCGCCGCATAGTCCATGTATTTGCGCCAGACATAGGGCTGCAATTCCCGCAGGAACGCATCCCCGGCATCGAGATCGCCGGCCACGGGACGCGCCTTGATCATGGCGGCGCGCTCCCAGTTCTGGCCGCGCGCCTCATAGTAGCGAAGTGCTGCCTCGACCGGGATCGCCAGCGGCGTCGAGCCTGGATCGGGACGAAGCCTCAAATCGGTGCGGAAGACATAGCCGTGCCCGGTGCGGTCCTGCAGGATGCGGACCAGCCTGCGGGTCAGGCGCGCAAACAGCTCTGTGGCGTCGAGCGGATCGACGATCGCCGGCGCATCCGGATCGAAGAAGACGACGAGGTCGATGTCGGAGGAGAAATTCAGTTCATGCGCGCCAAGCTTGCCCATGCCGAGCACGATCCAGCCGGATTGCCGTGACGGATTTTCGGGATCGGGCAATTTGAGCTTGCCTTGGCTGTGCGCCTCGCGCAGCAGGAAGTCGACCGCCGCGCAGGTGCAGGCATCGGCGAGATTGCTGAGGCGCCTTACCGTCAGCGCGGCATCGGCCTCGCCGGAGAGGTCTGCAAGTGCGATCAGGAAGTGAGCTTCACCCTTCCACTGCCTGAGTTCCATCATCAGGCTGGATTCGGAAACGGTCTCGGAAAAGGCGGCCTTGCCGATCGCTTCGGCGATGGCGAGCAGCCGAGCCTCGACACTGCCATCGAACAGCGCGTCGAGGATTTGCGGCCGGCGGCGCGCAACATCGCGGAGGAAGGGCGAGAGATCGAAGACGGCAGCGAGAAACTCCTGTGCGGTGCCCTTGCCTCCTAGGAATTTCGCCAGCCGCGGCAGGTTCTCGTCCTTGGCATCGCCAGCGATCTCCGACAGTTCACGCCGGGCGCGGGCCTCATCCAGCGGCGCGAGCTGCGCCGCCAGTTGCAGGCGCCATTCGGTCTCGATCCGTTTCGCAGCCATCCTCACCGCCATCAATGGTCCTCCCGCGCCGGGAAGCTCATGATAACGGACAATCCGGGATTGGCAGGCAGAAGTTCAAGCCGGCCATTGTGAAAAGTCATGATCGCCTTGGCGAGGCTGAGGCCAAGACCGGATCCCGGCTGCGAGCGGCTCTTTTCCAGCCGCACGAAGCGCTCGGTCGCCCTGGCGCGGTCGGCATCGTCGGGGATGCCATGGCCATTGTCGGAAACGGAAAGGCGGATTTCGTGACCGACGCGCTGCAGGGCTACGCGCACGGCAGGCTTTTCCGTCGCATCGGTCGAGTATTTGATGGCGTTGTCGACGATGTTCGACAGTGCCTGGCCGATCAGCTCGCGGTTGCCATCGACGGAAAAATTCCCGTCCGCGGCAGTTTCAAGCACCACGCCAGCCTCCTCCGCCACCGGCTCATAAAGCTCGACAACGTCATGCACCGCGGCGGCGAGATCGACCTTGCTGGTGCTCTCCGAGGAATAGCCGGCCTCCAGCCTGGAGATCATCAGGATGGCGTTGAAGGTTTTTATCAGCTGGTCGGATTCGGCGATGGTGCCTTCCAGCGCCTGCCGGTAGTCGGTGGTCTTGTGCTTGCCCGAAAGTGTCGCCTCAGCGCGGTTGCGCAGTCTGGTCAGCGGCGTCTTCAAATCATGGGCGATGTTGTCGGAGACCTGCTTCAGCCCTTCGTTGAGCGTCGCTATCCTGGCCAGCATGGTGTTGAGGTTTTCCGACAGGCGGTCGAACTCATCGCCGGCGCCGGTCACCGGCAGCCGTCCCGTGAGATCGCCGCCCATGATGCGGCGGCTTGCCTCCGAGACGCTGTCGATGCGCTTCAGCGCGGCGCGGCCGACAAGGAACCAGATCAGCAGCCCGCCCAGGCCCATCATGCCCAGCGCCAGCATCAGGGCGCGGCGGACGACGGCGCGGAAGCGCTCGGGCTCGCCGAGATCGCGGCCGACCAGCATGATCATCTGGTTGGGCAGCCGCAGCACCAGCGCGATGGCGTTGTGGCCCTTCTCGCCCTCGGGCTGAATTTCGGTCTCGCCGGGCTGCGCGCCATTCGGGTCAGAAGCCTGGTTGCGCTGCCGTTCGAGCTCACCTTCGCCGAAACGGCGATAGGAGAAGGGTTCGGTCGTCCAGCCATCGGTCTCGAGCACCCCCGGTGCCAGGCTCTGCACGTTGCCGGTGAGGATCTGGCCGTTGACATCGGCAATGAGATAGAGGTTGGCGCCGGGCTGGCGCGAGCGCTGCTCGACGACGCGCACCAGCCGCGGCAGGCCGCCGCTCTGATAGGCACGAGCGAGGCCGAGCACCTCGTCATTGATGGTCTGCTGGGTCTGGCCGGTCAGCATGCGGGCCGACAACGACGTCATGTAGAAGACCAGCAACACGGCACATAGCGCGAAAAGCAGGAAATAAAGCGCTGAAAGCCGCGCCGCCGTAGTCCTCATGATGGCCGGCAGGGAAAGGGCCATCGAGTTCTAGCTCATGATGAGATTTGGCTGAAATCTCACCATGACCTACCCCTTTGTTGGAGCATGATCTTCTCCAAAAACCGGTACCTACTTTTTGGGATCATGCTCTAGCCGCTCTTCAGCATATAGCCGGCGCCGCGAACCGTATGCAGGATCGGCTTGTCGAAACCCTTCTCGATCTTGCCACGCAGGCGCGAGACGTGAACGTCGATGACGTTGGTCTGCGGATCGAAATGATAGTCCCAGACATTTTCGAGCAGCATGGTGCGCGTCACCACCTGGCCGGCATGGCGCATCAGATATTCGAGCAGGCGGAATTCGCGCGGCTGCAGCGTGATCTCGCGCGCCGCGCGCTTGACCGAATGGGACAGCCGGTCAAGCTCGAGATCGCCGACCCTGTAGACGGTTTCGGCCTCCCTGGCGCTGGCGCGGCGGTTCAGCACCTCGACGCGGGCGAGCAATTCGGAAAAGGCATAGGGCTTGGTCAGATAGTCGTCCCCGCCGGCGCGCAGACCGGTGACGCGGTCATCGACTTCGCCCAGCGCCGACAGGATCAGCACCGGCGTGGTGTTGCCGCGCGAGCGCAGGCCGGCAATGACGGAGAGCCCGTCGCGGCGTGGCATCATGCGGTCGACGACCATGACGTCATAGTCGCCGGCATCGGCCAGCGCAAAGCCGGTTTCGCCGTCGCCGGCTACATGGGCGATGTGCCCAGCCTCGGCAAAGGCCTTCTGCATATAGTCGGCCGCCTCGCGATCGTCTTCTATGACGAGAATCTTCATAGAGCCGTTATACGCGATTTCGCCGGAAGATTGAGAGGCCGCCATAAGCGCAAAAGCTTTCGTTCAAGCATGTCGTTTTGCCAAACCGCCGTGCACTTTGGGCGACATGCTTCGATGTTAGAGCGGCAGCGGGCGATGGGGGCCCGCTGCCGCCGGGGGCAGAACACGATGACTGACTAACGCGTTCGGCCCCTTGCTTCCCGTGCGGCGGCTCGGGGGTGTTGAAACCGCCGCACTGGAAACTGTGTGATGTCAGCCTTTGGCGACTGGCAGCGCGACGAAGCGGTTTGAATCGTCGCGGGTGATCTGCATCAGCACCGCCTTGCGGCCGGACTTGACCGCATCGGCCATCGCCTTGGCGACGTCTTCGGTGCCGTTCACCTCCGTCGAATTGACCGAGGTGATGACATCGCCGGGCTGGATGCCGCGGTCGGCGGCATCGCTGTCGGGATCGACATCGGTCACCACCAGGCCCTTGCCGTTTTCCGACTTGGTGACGGTGAGGCCGAGATCGGCCAGCGCGGCGGGCTTTGCCGGTGCCGCGGGCTGCTGCGGGTCGGCCGAGGCCTGCTTGTCAGTGGATGGCAACGTGCCGAGATCGACCTTGATGGTCTGGCTCTTGCCGTCGCGCCACACCGTGACGTCGACCGACTTGCCGGGTGGGTACGCGCCGATCAGACGAGCCAGTTCCTTCGGCGATGCGACGTCCTTGCCTTCGACCTGGGTGATCACGTCACCGGCGGTGATGCCGGCCTTCTTGCCGGGGCCACCGTCCTGGGCGCCCGAAACCAGAGCCCCGTTCTGCGACTTCAGGCCCAGCGATTCGGCGATGTCCGATGTAACCGGCTGGATTTCGACGCCGAGCCAGCCACGCTGCACCGAGCCGCTCTTCATCAGATCCTGCACCACCTGCTTGGCGGTGGAGGCCGGAATGTCGAAGGCGATGCCGACGCTTCCGCCCGACGGCGAGAAGATCGCGGTGTTGATGCCGACGACCTGGCCGTTGAGGTTGAAGGTCGGGCCGCCCGAATTGCCGCGGTTGACCGAGGCGTCGATCTGGATGAAGTCGTCGTAGGGACCGGCGCCGATATCACGGCCACGGGCCGAGACGATGCCGGCGGTGACGGTGCCGCCGAGGCCGAACGGATTGCCGACGGCCACCACCCAGTCGCCGACGCGAACCTTGGAATCGTCGGCGAAATCGACATAGGTGAACTTGCCGACGCCATCGACCTTGAGCACCGCCAGATCGGTGCGCGGATCGGTGCCGATCAGCTTGGCGTCAAGCTCCTTGCCGTCATTCATTACCACTGTGAAGGCGGAGCCTTCCTCGACGACATGGTTGTTGGTGACGAGATAACCGTCATCGGAGATGAAGAAGCCCGAACCCTGGGCTACCGGACGCGGCTGGTCGTTGTTATGGTCGCGGTGGCTGAAGCGACGATTGCCGCCGCCCTGGCCGTTCTGATCGCCAAAGCCCCGGAATTGCTTGAAGAACTGGCGCAGCTGCGGATTGTCGGGCAGGTTGTTCATGCCGTCCGGATCGTCGGACTGGTCGGAGCCGTCATCGGCGGCAGGCTCGATCTTGGCCTTGACCTTGACGCTGACCACGGCCGGCGAAACGCGCTCGACGACGTCGGCAAAGCCCGGTACCTGCGGCGCTTCGACCCGCACGGCATCGGCCAGAACGGGAGCTGTACCAGTGGCAACGGCGCCGAAACCGATGCCGCCGGCAATGGCCAGCGAAGCGGCGGCGGCCAACAGGCGCTTGCGGGTCCGGGAATATGGGTTGGGGGCGATAGTCATGGGTCTCATATCCTCTTTTCACTGGATGCGGCTCAGGCAGAGCATCCTCGGACAAGAGAAATAGAGAGGCGCACATTACCGCGCCATTTCCGAAGCATGAAAGTTTTGTAATGTTGGGCGGACGCACAAATCGCTTGGTTGCGCTCGCCTGCTGCGCTATGGTGTACACAACTCAGCACAAGGCTTTCACAATGACAGCAAGCACCACCATGACCATTCGAGTCTCGTCCGAGACCAAGCTGAAGCTGGAGCAGATCGCTACCGATACCAGGCGTAGTAAATCATTCCTCGCCGCCGAGGCGGTCTCAGCCTATGTCGATCGCGAGCTGGATATCATCGAAGGCATAAAACGTGGCATGGCCGACGCAGAGGCTGGCCGCGTCGTGCCCCACGACGACGCCATGGCGGAGGTCGACGCGGTGATCGAAGCAGCGAAAGCCAGGCGCGCAGGCAAGGCGTGAAGCGGTTCGTCACCTGGTCGCGAGAGGCGCTGGACGATCTCACGCAGCAAGTTGCCTTTATCGCTCAGGACAATCCTGCCGCCGCCCGACGCCTCGCGGACCGTATCCGTGAAATGGGCCGGGGCCTTGGTGATATGGCGACGGGCCGACCTGGCCGGGTAACAGGCACTTATGAGAAGCCCATCGGCCGCCTGCCCTACATCATTGCCTATGAATTGCGCCTGATCGCCGGCCGTCAGAGCATTGTTATCCTGCGCGCCATCCACACGTCGCGGGACTGGCCTTTGGAGGAATGGCCGAGCTAGTCGCTCAGCATCTTGTCCAGCGCCGCCTGTTCCTCGGCGCTCAGCGCCTTGGTTGCCAACGAGCGGCGGGAGCGTGTGGTCAGCACAATGAAAATGCCGCCGACTAGAAGCAGAAGCACCGGCGTGCCCCAAAGCAAGGCGTTGCGCGGGCTGAAGCGCGGCTTCAACAGCACGAACTCGCCGTAGCGCGACACGATATAGTCCATCACCTGCTGGTCGGTATCGCCGGCAACCAGGCGCTGGCGCACCAGGATGCGCAGGTCGCGGGCGAGGTCTGCATCGGATTCGTCGATGGACTGGTTCTGGCAGACCATGCAGCGCAGGCCTTCCGACAGTAGCCGCGCCCTCGCCTCGAGCGCCGGATCGGTGAGAACCTCGTCCGGTTTCACCGCTTGCGCCGCGCCGGCAAACAGCAGCGCCAGAAGCAGGGTGAGCGAGGCCAACGAGAACCTGGTGCTCACGGCGCGCCTGCCGACGGCATGGAGGCTGCCTGCTTGCGGCGGCGCGAGGGTGCGCCAACCCGCAGGCGCCGGTCGAGCAGCGACATTGCGGCTCCCGCCATCATCACCAGAGCTCCGCCCCAGATCAGCGTCACCAGCGGCTTCCACCACAGGCGCACCACGACCGACCCATCGGTGCCCTCATCGCCCAGCGACAGATAGAGCTGGCTGAAGCCGATCGTCTCGATGCCGGATTCGGTCGTCGTCGTCTGCCGCACCGGAAAGAAGCGCTTGGCCGAGGTGATCTCGGCTGAAACGCCGCCACCGGCGCCGATCACGGAAAAGCGGCCGCGCTGCTCGCTGTAATTCGGACCCTGCGCCGGGAAGAGGCCGTCGAAACGCAGCGTGTGGCCGGAGAGTTCGACGCTCTCGCCGGCATGCATCGACAGTATCCTTTCGGTGCCGAAGCACAGCGTGCCGACAATGCCGAGCGTCGTCAGCCCGAGGCCGAGATGGGCAAGTGCAGTGCCGAACACCGAACGCGGCAGGCCGGCGAAACGGCGCAGCATGATGGCGGGCGACACATTGCCAAAGCCGGACTTGACGGCGAGGTCGGTGAGCGCGCCGCAGATCAGCCAGCAGGCGAGGCCGACACCAAGGGCGGCGAACACCGACGCGCCGTCGATAAACAGCCCCGTGACCAGCATCGCCAGGAGAGCGGCGCCGAAAGCCGCCATCAGGCGCTGAGCGACGGCATAGAGGTCGCCGCGCTTCCAGGCTAGCAGCGGCCCGAACGGAACCACGACCAGCAGCGGCACCATCAGCGGGCCGAATGTCAGGTTGAAGAAGGGGGCGCCGACCGAGATCTTGCCGGCCGAAAGCGCCTCGACCGCGAGCGGATAGAGCGTGCCGACCAGCACGGTGGCCGTGGCTGTGGTCAGGAACAGATTGTTGAGGACGAGTGCGCCTTCGCGCGAGATCGGGTGGAACAGGCCGCCGGCCGTCAGCCGCGAGGCGCGCAGCGCAAACAGGGCCAGCGAGCCGCCGATGAACAGCGTCAAAATGCACAGGATGAAGATGCCGCGGGTCGGATCGGTGGCGAAAGCATGCACCGAGGTCAGCACGCCGGAGCGCACCAGGAAGGTGCCGAGCAGCGACAGCGAGAAGGTGAGGATGGCAAGCAGCAGCGTCCAGATCTTGAGCGCCGAACGCTTCTCCATGACGATCGCCGAATGCAGAAGAGCCGTGCCGGCCAGCCACGGCATAAAGGAGGCGTTTTCGACCGGATCCCAGAACCAGAAGCCGCCCCAGCCGAGCTCGTAATAGGCCCAGTAGGAGCCCATCGCGATGCCGCCGGTGAGGAACATCCAGGCGACCAGCGTCCACGGCCGCACCCAGCGCGCCCAGGAGGCATCGATGCGGCCTTCGATGAGGGCGGCGACCGAGAAGGAAAAGCAGATAGAAAACCCGACATAGCCGAGATAGAGCAGCGGCGGATGGATGGCGAGGCCGAGATCCTGCAGGACCGGGTTGAGATCGCGGCCCTCGATCGGCGCCGGATTGAGCCGGGTGAACGGATTGGATGTCGTCAGGATGAACAGGAAGAAGGTGGCGCCGATAGCCCCCTGCACGGCCAGCACATTGGCGCGCAGCGTCGCCGGAAGGTTGGAGCCGAAGACAGCGACCAGCGCACCGAAGAAGGTCAGGATCAGCACCCAGAGCAGCATCGAGCCTTCGTGATTGCCCCAGGTTCCGGTGATCTTGTAGATCAGCGGCTGCAGCGAATGCGAGTTTTCCCACACGCTCGCCACCGAGAAATCGGAACTTGCATAGGCGCCGGCGAGTGCTGCGAACGACAGCGCCGTGAGCGCGAAGCCTGTGACCGTGACGGGACCGCCGACAGCCATCAGCCTCTGGTTGCCGGTACGGGCGCCGATCAGCGGCACCAGCGTCTGCACCAGCGACAGCACAAAGGCGAGGACGAGCGCGAAGTGTCCGGTCTCAACCATTACTGGCTCTTGCTCTCTTGCCACACGCCCTTGGCCTTCAGCCCGTCAGCGACTTCCTTGGGCATGTAGCGCTCGTCATGCTTGGCCAGCACGCTGTCGGCGACGAAAACGCCGTCGGCGCCAAAGCTGCCTTCGGTGATGACGCCCTGCTCCTCGCGGAACAGATCGGGCAGGATGCCGGTATAGCTGACCTTGACCGATTTGTGCGTGTCGGTGACCGAGAACGCAACCGTCGCGCCCTGCCCGCGCACGACCGTGCCCTTTTCGACGAGGCCGCCGAGCCTGATGCGCTGTCCCGGCTGCAAGCTGGCGGTGGTCAGATCGGCGGGCATATAGAAATAGGAGGCCTTCTGGCCCAACGCATAGAAGGTCAGCCCGGTGGCGGCGCCGAGGAAGGCAAGACCTCCCACAATCACCGACAATCGCTTCTGCTTGCGCGTCATGTCCTACTCCGTCGCCGTCAGGCCGAGCGAGGCGGCAAAGGCGGTGAATTTCTTCGCTTCCTCACTGTCGGCGCCAAACACGGCAATACCGCGATGCAGCGCGTCGCGCGCCTGGTCGGCCTTGCCCAGCACAACATAGGAACGAATGAGCCGCATCCATCCTTCCGTGTCGCGCGGATTTTGCCGCAATTTTTCGTCGAGGCCGCCGACCATGGTTTCGATCATGGCCTGCCTGTCCTGCGGCGCCATCGACGAGGCGGCATCGACGGCTGCGGCGTCGGGGCCTTTGGCGGGCTCTCCTGACGCGACGCTGCGGTTGGCGGCCTCGGCCAGTGCCTGTTGGACAGCTCCGCGCCATGGCGAATCCTGCGGCAGGGAATCGAGCATTTTCTGCCAAGCCGTGGTTGCCTCGGGTATGCGGCCTTCCTGGGCCAGCGCCATCGCCAAATAGAACGAGGCTTTCGCGTTTCCCGGGTCGAGTTTTAGCACCTGTTCGAAAGCGTATTGCGCATCGGCCGAAACGATGCCGCCGGCCGCATTGGCGATCGCTTCGCCGAGACCGGCCTCGCGGGCAGCCGTGTCGCCATCGAGGCGGATGGCATTGCGATAGGCGGTCACGGCATCGGGAAAGCGCTGCAGGCGCAGATAGATCGGGGCGAGCACGTCCCAGCCGCGTCCATCGCCAGGGTTGGCGGCAAGATGGGCCTCGGCGCGCGCCACCAACTCGTCGACCGAACTATCGGCCGGATTCTTGGCCAGCCGTTCGGCAAGCGGCTGCGACGGCAGATCCGGCGAGCCGAGCTGGCTGTACAGGCCCCAGCTGAGAAGCGGGACCACCAGCACCGCTGATGTTGCCATCAACCTGGCCGCCCTCGACGGCTGCCGCGCGCCAGGTGCATCGGCTTGACCGACATTGGCTTGACCAACATCTCCCAGGCGAAGGATGCGGCGGGCGATCTCAGTGCGCGCCTCCTCGGCTTCGGCCGGCTGAATCAGGCCGCGCGCGGCGTCACGCTCAAGCTCGGCCAATTGGTCGCGATAGACTTCGAGATCATGGTCGCTGCTGGTCGGAGCGCCCTTGCCGCCGCTGGTCAGCGGCAGCAGCACCGCCAGGCTTGCGCCCAGCGTGAGGAGTGCGGCTATGACCCAGAACAGCATGGTTCTTCCAATAGAGCGAGAGCCCTGCTCTCACAACATGAGGGTGCTGCGACGCTTTGACGGGATTCCGACCCCGGCCCAATGTTCAGGTCAGCGGCGTCCAGCTGCCGTCGGCGTTGCGGCATGCGGTGCCCCGCGCGGTCTGGCCGGCCGTGCCGGTAAACACCGTATGGGTGTACTGGCGGCAATCCTGCGAGCCGACGCGGTAGGGCTGGGCCGCGACGACTTCGCCGGAATGGGCCGAACTGTCGCTCTTCCAGGTCACCTTCTGGCCGCTCGCCGTATATTCGAGCGCCTTGTATTCCGCCTCGAGCGCCTTGCGCTTCTCGGTGCTGTTCAGGCCGCTGCCGATCGATCCGCCGACGAGCCCGCCGGCCATGGCCGAGATGATCGTCGTCGCGACTTTGGCCCCTGAAGGAGGCGACGCGGGCGGGTTGGTGATGGAGATATCCGGGCCACTGCCCTTGCCCAGCGTTCCGCAGCCGGAAAGAGCGAGCAGTGCGGAAACGAGCGCAACGCGAATCTTCATGCCAACAACCGGTTTTCTTGAACGGGATGCGCTGGGGGCCGCGTCATCGGGGGCGTCAGGACGTCATACTGTTGATATTTGTCGGAAATTTGGCCGTTCTTAACGGCTTTTGCGCAATCGATGGGCCGCCATAACACAGGCATTCGGCCGTGTCGATTGGCCCTGGGCAGTACATCATTGCAAGCTCCGCAAGCGCACAACCGCCTTCAGCCCGCCCATCGTGGAGCGTTCCAGCGCCAGCGCCCCGCCATACTCGTTGACGAGGTCGGCAACGATGGCAAGTCCGAGCCCGGTTCCCGGCTTTGTCTCGTCGAGGCGCCGGCCGCGTTTCAAGACATCGCGGGCCTTGTCCTCGGGGATGCCGGGACCGTCATCCTCGATCGATAGCTCGAACAGGCCGGCTGCGGCCGGCGTGACGGATACGGCAACAGTGCTCTTCGCCCATTTCATCGCATTGTCGAGAAGGTTGCCGAGCAGTTCCTCCAAATCCTCGCGCTCGCCAGCAAAGACGATGTCGGCCGCCGGCAGCATAAGCGACAGGCTGACATCAGGCTTGAGTTTTTGCAGCACGCGCACCATGCGCTGCACCAGCGGCGTCACCGGCGTGCGGTAGACGACGCTGTCGCGCTGCGCCGCGACCCGTGCCCGCTGCAGGTAGTGGTCGACCTGTTTCTGCATCGAGGCGGCCTGGTCGGCGATGAGCTGGCCCTTGGCGCCGCCGAGAGCCCGGCCCTCATTGATCAGCACGGCGAGCGGCGTCTTCAGCGAATGGGCAAGGTTGCCGACCTGCGTACGCGAGCGCTCGACGATGCGCTTGTTGTTTTCGATCAGCGCATTGGTTTCGTTGGCGAGCGGCTCGATCTCGGCGGGAAACCGGCCATCGAGCCGCTGCGCCGTGCCTTCGCGCACCTGGGCAAGCGCGTTGCGAACCCGGCCCAAGGGCTGCAGGCCGAGCAGGATAGCGATCGCATTGATGGCGATCATGCCGACGCCGAACAGGCTGAGATAGGTCAGCAATCGGCCCTGGAAGGTGGCGATCTCCTGTTCGAGCTCGGTCTTGTTGCCCATCACGCGGAAGCGCGCGGCGCGGTTCTTGGCGTCGAGCACGAATTCGCTCTCGAACACTTCGAGCTGCTCGTCGCCGATACCGTCGGTGGAGTAGCTGCGCTGGAAGCTCGAATTGAACGGCACCTCGGCGACGGTCGGCGACGGGATCGTCGTGGTCATCGAGGACGAATGAAGGTTGCCGTGCACACCTTCGGAAGCCGGCTCCACCGACCAGTACCAGCCCGAATTCGGCTCCGAGAAGCGCAGGTCGCCAAGGTCGGGAGCACCGGTGAGCTGGCCGGATTCGGAAACGCCGACCGAGCCGATCAGATTGAACAGATGCGCCGACAGCAGGCTGTCGAAGCCGCGCTCGCTGGCCTGGCGGTAGAGCGTGGTGATCAGGGTGAAGATGACGATCAGGGTGAGGATCGCCCAGATCGTGGAAAAGCCGATGACGCGGAAGGCCAGCGAGCGCGGCCAGAGCCGCGCCGAAAAAGGCTTCCTTGCTGGTATGGGGAGCGGTTCCGCCTTACGCCTCCGGCTCACGCATGCGATAGCCCATGCCGCGCACGGTTTCGATCATGTCGATGCCCATCTTCTTGCGCAGCCGGCCGACAAAGACCTCGATGGTGTTGGAATCGCGGTCGAAATCCTGGTCGTAGAGATGCTCGACCAGCTCGGTGCGCGACACCACCTCGCCCATATGGTGCATCAGATACGCCAGCAGGCGGAACTCATGCGAGGTCAGCTTCAGCGGCACGCCGGCGACATCGGCCTTGGAGGCCTTGGTGTCGAGGCGCAGCGGCCCGCAAGTGAGCTCGGACGAGGCATGGCCGGCGGCGCGGCGGATCAGCGCCCTCACCCTGGCCAGCACCTCCTCGATGTGGAACGGCTTGGTGACGTAGTCGTCGGCGCCGGCATCGATGCCCGACACCTTGTCGCTCCAGCGGTCGCGCGCTGTCAGGATCAGCACCGGCATCTTGCGGCCGTTGCGGCGCCAGCGCTCGACGACGCTGATGCCGTCCATCTGCGGCAGGCCTATGTCGAGCACGACGGCATCGTAGGGCTCGGTGTCGCCGAGGAAATGCCCCTCCTCGCCGTCATAGGAGCGGTCGACGACATAGCCGGCATCGACCAGCGCGTCGGCCAGTTGCCGGTTGAGATCCTTGTCATCTTCGACGACGAGTACGCGCATGATCGGTCAGGCCTGTTGATGGGTCAGCTATAGGCCGATTCCGGTGGTCTGGGAAACGACCCTGCAAGGGGGAAGATTGGATCAGTTCGCCGGGACGACGATCTCGGAGCGGCGCGGGCGCTGGCCGTCCTTGCCTGGCACAAGCACGACGATGACGCAGACCTCCTGGCCGCCACGCGTCGTCTGCGAAGCCTTGGCCAGCGTGCCGCCATTCTGCTCGGCAACCTGCTGGCCGATCGCGTAGCAATCCGCCGCGGCTGCCGGCGTCGCTTGCGACGCCAACAGGCCGGCCGCCGTGAGCGCCAGTATCGCGGTTCTGACATGAGAGCGAAGCGTTTTCATGGTCGGCGTTGTAACGCAACTGTGCTGAACGTGAAATGAACGGTGAACGGGTGAAAATCCATCCCCGCAATACCCCCTGCGCGCGAAACGAATGAATACGATCCTACCGCCCAGTCCCTCAGACCGGGCAATGGATTCATAACCGGAAAACCGGCTGCGCGGCTATGGTTTTTGCGCGCGCGTTCTCAATTCGCAGCCAGATTGGGAACAGGTCAAGGCGAGACCATTCTGAAGGGCCGCCCTAAATAGCGCGGGAAAACGTCAAATTATCGGAGTGCGCCATGACGGATAAAGACCTTGCCGACCTTTACCGGGGCTATGTCGCTTGCCTGAATGCCCAGGACTGGGCGAAACTTGGAGACTTTGTCGGCGACGAGGTGCAGCACAATGGCGAAATGCTGGTCCTGTCGGGTTATCGCCGTATGCTCGAAGGCGATTTCGAGGCGATTCCCGACCTCCGCTTCAACATCGAACTGCTGGTCTGCCAGCCGCCGCGCGTGGCGGCGCGCCTGCATTTCGACTGTCATCCCAAGGGCGTGCTGTTCGGCCTGCCGGTGAACGGCAAGCGCGTGTCGTTCGCTGAGAATGTTTTCTACGAATTCGGAGAGGGTCGCATCCGCGAGGTGTGGTCAGTCATCGACAAGGCCGAGATTCAGGCGCAAATCTAGGTTGCTTCAATCACTTTGCTCGGTGAGAGCGCGTATCCGCAGCACCCCGTGGTAGAGCGCCAGGTCCTCGTCGTAGCGGGCCTCGGCGAACTCCAGGGACAGGCGGGTCTGGTCGCGCGAGCCGGTGGCGAAAGCGGCTCCGTCAAGGCGCGCCCGGAGGCTGTCCATGATCAGACGCGTCTCGGCCTCGCCTTGCGCCTTCGACCAGACATGCAGCGTGATGAGCTGGTCGTCATCATTGTCGGCGCCGGTGTCCAGATCGAATGCGCTGGTCCTGCCATAGGTCACATAAGGGAAGGCGGCACTGTCGGCCGCCTGCTCGCGCAACCCGGCGCCGCCGAGCAGCGCCGTCAGCGAGGCATCGCTCTTCAATCTCATGAACAAGGCTTGCAGCAAATCGCCGGGCGCCGTCATCGTCGTCTCCGTTCGCCTGTCACGCTTTGAACAACCTCAGTTTCGCGCGCAACCTAACCGCGTTGCACGGATTTCGCCAGATGACGATCCGCCTGATGGAAGGCGGCGAATCGGGCGGCATGGCCCTTTCACGGACCGGGTTCTATTTGGCATGCGGGGAGTTTCAAGAAGGGTGTTATGAGGAGCCCTGTTTTCTCCGGCAATTCGAGGTCATTTCATGCGAACGCCACCGCTGCTGCCGGCTTTTGGAAAGCTCGGCGTCAAGCCCCCGGTCGCGATTGCGGCAGCACCCGCCCTGTCGAAGAGCACCGTGGCCCTGCGCATGCGCGAGATACTTTCAATGCATGGCGGCCTGGCCTTGAAGCTGTCGGTGGTGGCCTGGACAATCCTGATCCTGGCGGCGGCATTTTTCATGTCAAAGGCCTGATGCCGATATGACAAACCGCTACGCGTTGCGCATGGACGAGCCCGAGAGCTGGACTATCTTCGACATCTTCACCGGCCAGCCTGTCGAGCTTAAGCAACAGGTAATGGTGGCCATGAATTTGCGCGATGCGGAAGCGATGGCCGACCGCCTGAACAGCCGGGACGTCAAGCGGCGGGCAAAAGCCGACCGCAAGTCCTGACGCACGCTGATCTCAGCCGCTCTGATTGCAAGACGAACGCGCGCTAACCGAAATCCGCGGCTGTGAGCACATATATGCTCTTGTGGGTGCGGGCGTAGGCCTTGCTGGCAATGTCATGGATGGAGCTGGACGCGGTGTCGAAAGCCGCCAGATAGGTGGCTTCCGCGGTCGCCGTCCCTGATGGCTCCTTCGAGAGGGCATCGGCTGCGACAGAGAAGGAAATCTGGAACATGCCGTCGTGGCCGACAAAGCGGATGCGCTTGCCGGCCTCGTCATAGAAGCGACTTGGATTGGGGAATGTCAGGCTCATGACGTGCCCCCCTTCGGCGCGGCGGCGGCTTTCTTGACTGTCGCCCGCTTCTTCTTCGGTGTCGGGTTCAAGGCTTCCGCGACGCGGTCGGCCTCTTCCTTGGCCAGGCGCAATTCCCTGAGCCTTGCTGTCTTGATCTCCCTGGCCCTCGCTTCGGACATGTAGTCGGAGGTTGCCTTGTTGCGCTCGGCCGTCTTCTTCTGCTTGTCCATGAAGCGGGCTTCAGCTTTTTCCATGATGCTCTGATTGCCTTCGGCCATCGCCTAAATCTCCTTCGTGCCTGAAATTGTGAAATCGAACTTACGATATAAATAGTCACTTTTGCCTCGAAATTCAATTTTTTGAAATATCTAGGCGCCTCGCGACGTTTCGAACCCGGCAGACATCATAATACTTTTTAATATTTAATTTTGGCCACGAATAATTTTTGGCACTCCTATCTATCGAGTGCCAACACGCCTATAAGAACGGCGCGGTCGCCTATGCCGGCCCCAGAAAGAAGTTCTCATGAAGTTTCGGCCACTCCACGACCGCGTCGTCATCCGGCGCGCCGAAGGCGATGTCAAATCCAAGGGCGGCATCATCATTCCCGACAATGCCAAGGAAAAGCCGCAGGAAGGCGAAGTCATCGCCGTTGGGCCGGGCGCACGCGACGAAAACGGCGCGCTTGTTCCGCTCGACGTCAAGGCCGGCGACTTCATCCTGTTCGGCAAATGGTCGGGCACCGAGGTCAAGATCGACGGCGAGGACCTGCTGATCATGAAGGAAGCCGACATTATGGGCGTCATCGACAAGAGCGAAACGGCCGCTATCGGCAAGAGCGGGACGGTCGTCACCGAGAAGAGCGTCAAAGCCAAGAAGGCTGCCTGACCGGCCTGGCTTTGCCAGGCTCCGGCGAGCCGCTTGCTTCACCACACCAACGGGATTGAAAAAAATGTCTGCCAAGGAAATCAAATTCGCCACCGACGCGCGCGACCGCATGCTGCGCGGCGTCGAGATCCTCACCAATGCGGTGAAGGTCACGCTCGGCCCCAAGGGCCGCAACGTCATCATCGACAAGGCCTATGGCGCGCCGCGCATCACCAAGGACGGTGTGACGGTGGCCAAGGAAATCGAGCTTGCTGACAAGTTCGAGAACATGGGCGCGCAGATGGTGCGCGAAGTGGCTTCGAAGACCAACGACCTCGCCGGTGACGGCACCACCACCGCCACGGTGCTGGCCGCATCGATCCTGCGCGAAGGCGCCAAGCTGGTTGCCGCGGGCATGAACCCGATGGACCTCAAGCGTGGCATCGACCAGGCTGTCGCCGCCGTGGTCAAGGACATCAAGGCGAAGGCCAAGAAGGTCAAGTCGTCGGCCGAGATCGCGCAGGTCGGCACCATCGCCGCCAATGGCGATGCCAGCGTCGGCGCCATGATCGCCAAGGCGATGGACAAGGTCGGCAATGACGGCGTCATCACCGTCGAGGAGGCCAAGACCGCCGACACCGAACTCGACGTCGTCGAAGGCATGCAGTTCGACCGCGGCTATCTCTCACCCTATTTCGTCACCAATGCCGACAAGATGCGCGTCGAACTGGAAGAGCCTTACGTGCTCATCCACGAGAAGAAGCTCGGCAATCTGCAGGCGATGCTGCCGATCCTCGAAGCAGTGGTGCAGAGCGGCAGGCCGTTGCTGATCATCTCGGAAGACGTCGAAGGCGAAGCACTGGCGACGCTGGTCGTCAACAAGCTGCGCGGCGGCCTCAAGGTCGCGGCCGTCAAGGCGCCGGGCTTCGGCGATCGCCGCAAGGCGATGCTGGAAGACATCGCCGTGCTGACATCGGGCCAGATGATTTCCGAGGATCTCGGCATCAAGCTCGAAAACGTCACCATCGAGATGCTTGGCCGCGCCAAGCGCGTACTGATCGAGAAGGACACCACCACGATCATCGACGGCGCCGGCACCAAGGCGACCATCCAGGCGCGCATCGCGCAGATCAAGGGCCAGATCGAGGAGACCACGTCCGATTACGATAAGGAGAAGCTGCAGGAGCGGCTGGCCAAGCTCGCCGGCGGCGTCGCCGTGATCCGCGTCGGCGGCGTCACCGAGTCTGAAGTGAAGGAAAAGAAGGACCGCATCGACGACGCGCTGAATGCGACGCGCGCGGCGGTGGAAGAAGGCATCGTGCCCGGCGGTGGCGTGGCGCTTCTGCGCGCCAGATCGGCGCTGGCCGGGCTGACTGGCGCCAATGACGATGTGACGGCAGGCATTTCGATCGTGCTCAGGGCACTCGAAGCGCCGATCCGCCAGATCGCCGAGAATTCCGGTGTCGAAGGCTCGATCGTCGTCGGCAGGCTGTCCGACAGCAAGGACCACAATCAGGGCTTTGATGCCCAGAACGAGGTCTATGTCGACATGATCAAGGCGGGCATCGTCGATCCGGCGAAAGTGGTGCGCACCGCACTGCAGGATGCCGGCTCGATTGCAGCGCTTCTGATCACCGCCGAAGCGATGATCACCGACGTTCCGGCCAAGGATGCGGCGCCTGCGGGCGGCGGTGGCGGCATGGGCGGCTACTGACCATCGCCCGAAAATTGCCCGCCTGGGAATCTGGGCGGGCATAAATCAGAACAGGCTGCCGGGGACATTTCCCCGGCGAGCCAGGAATTTCCGTCAGTCAGTCAAGACCAGTCAGCAACGACAGGGAGATCGACAGATGATCACATTTGCCCCGAAGGCAAACGCTGTATCCGCGACCAAGCCGGCGGAGGAGAGCCGCTTCGATCGCATCCGCCGGATTGCCGCCGACAAGCACAGGCAGGCCGATGCCGGGCCGATTCGCCGCGAGCCGTCGAAGACCGGCGACAAGCGGCCGATGTGACGGCTGCCAACCTCACGACACCGGCAACGCTCCGCCCTCTTCGGTGCGGCGGGCAATGAACTCGTCGAGCACATCGGATGTGGCAACGGCCGACGCCGGCGGCTGGAAGTCGGCCAGCGTCCGCTTCCAGATGCCGGTGGCGCGCTCGGTGGCCGACTTCGAACCGGACTGCGTCCAGCTGCCGAAATTCGACCAGTCGGCGACCAGCGGCTCGTAGAAGGCGGTGCGGTAGCGCGTCATGGTGTGGCCGGCGGAGAAGAAATGCCCGCCCGGCTGGACTTCGGCGATCGCCTCGAAGCCGATCGAATCCTTGTCGCCGGGGGTCGTAGCGCAGAGTTCGGCAACCGTCTGCAATGCCTCGATATCGGTGATCAGCTTCTCGTAGGAGACGCTGAGGCCACCCTCTAGCCAGCCCGCGGCATGGATGCAGACGGTGGCGCCGGCAAGCACCGAGCCCCACAGCGCGAACTGCGTCTCGTGCGCCGCCTGCACATCGGAAATGTTGGCCGCACTGCCGCCGCCGGACCGCCAAGGCAGGCCGGTGAAGCGCGCCAGCTGGCCGGCGCCCAGCGTCGCCTTGACGTGCTCGGGCGTGCCGAAGGCCGGTGCGCCGGACTTCATGTCCACATTGGAGGAGAAGGATCCGTAAACCACCGGTGCGCCCGGCCGCACCATCTGCGCCAGCGCGAGACCAGCCAGCGCCTCGGCATGCTGCAGCGTCAATGCGCCGGCGACGGTGATCGGCGCCATGGCGCCGGCCAGGCAGAAGGGCGTGATGATGGACACCTGGCCGGCCTTGGCGAAGTCGATGATGCCCTGCGCCATCGGGATATCGAGCTGGCGCGGCGAATTGGTGTTAATGACGGTATAGCAATGGACGCCGGCAAGGAACTCGTCCTGCGAGAGGCCGCGCGCCAACCGGATCATCTCGAACCCGTCCTCGACCTGCGGCGTGCCACGGGCGAAGACGAAGGGAAACTTGTCCGACAGGGTCAGCTGCGCACGGTTGACGGCATAGTGGCGCAAACGGTTGTCGACATCCTGAGGCTCGATCCAGGGGCCGAGCATATGCAGCACGTCGAAATTCTGAACAAGCTTGGTCAGTTCTTCGAAAGCGGCGAGCGTGCCCGGACGCCGTCCGCGTTCGAGATCGGTGACGTTGGGCGCCCCGGCTCCGGCGAGGAACGTCATCGAGCCGAGCTCCAGCATGAGATCGCGGCTACGGTCGCCCGCCAGCGCCCGGATGGATTTTGGCGCCGAGGCGATTGCCGCAGTGACAATATCGCGGCCGATGCGCACCATCTGGCTGTCCTCGTCGACCAGCGCACCGGCTTTGGCGTAGATCGCCCGTGCCTCCGGCAGCAGCACCTTGATGCCGAGCTCTTCCAGCACGCGCAACGCCGTGCCGTGGATGGCCGCGACCTGGTCGTCCGAAAACACCGGCTGGGGCAGGAACGGGTTTTTGAGCGAGCGATAGTTCGGGTGGCGGCTTGACCCGCTGCCGGCCTCACCGGTGTGCCCGCGCCGGCGCTCGCGCCTGGTCTCCCTTATGATGTCATCGACCATGGCCAAAACTCCTCATGCCGCATCGCCTGCCCTCGGGGTCGTATGGCGAGGCCGGAATAATTCGCGCCGGCCGCTCGACGCCGACAATGTGCACCCAAAGCGCGGTCCCCTCCCCGGCGAATTCGTCGCCCAGCAACGTCAGCGCGACGCTTTTGCCTATTGTGTAGCCATAGCCGGCGAGGCGACGAAGCCGACGCGCCGGCCTTTCTGCCAGACTGGCTCGAAGCCACTGGCGTCGGCATCGACGGCGTCGACCTCCAGCGTCACGATCCGGGCGGCGCTCAACAAACCGTGCGGTGTGGCCTGGCTGCCCTTGTGAGCCGGGCTGAAATGGAAGAATAGTCTTCGCCGGGTATGCCCGCCCTGAAATTGCCCGCTTGCGGTTCTCAGGTGGGTTGGGTGAGTTTCGGGAATGGCCAGTCCTTTTGAACGACGTCCAAGACGAAGAGGTCCGATCGCCGCCGCACTGCTGGCGGTGGACGCCTGGATCGATTCCTCGCTCTACGAAATCGGCTTCAAGGCCGGCCAGTTCTGGGAATCGGCGACCATTTTTTCGCGGCGCTTCCGAGTCACCGGCTGGCGACGCGGCATCATCGAGGTGCTGAGCGAAGGTTTTACGATGGGCGCCGGCGGCGTCGTCGTGCTGCTCGCACTCGCGATGCCGGCCTTCCAGATCACCACCGGCGACTGGCGCAGCCAGGGCGATTTCGCCGTCACCTTCCTTGACCGCTACGGCAATGAGATTGGCCAGCGCGGCATCATCCAGCGGGATTCCGTGCCTGTCGACGAGATGCCGGACCATGTCATCAAAGCGGTGCTGGCGACCGAGGACCGACGCTTCTTCGAGCACTACGGCATCGACGTGCTCGGCCTGTCGCGCGCCATCTTCGAGAATGTGCGGGCTAATTCCGTCGTCCAGGGCGGCTCCAGCATCACCCAGCAGCTGGCCAAGAACCTGTTCCTGTCGAATGAGCGTACCTTCCAGCGCAAGATCAAGGAAGCCTTCCTGTCGCTGTGGCTGGAGGCCAATCTGTCGAAGAAGGAGATCCTGCAGCTCTATCTCGACCGCGCCTATATGGGCGGCGGCACGTTCGGCATCGAGGCGGCGGCGGATTTCTATTTCGGCAAGAGCGTCAAGGATCTGAACCTCGCCGAGGCGGCGATGCTGGCCGGCCTGTTCAAGGCGCCGACCAAATACGCCCCGCACATCAACCTGCCCGCCGCCCGTGCTCGCGCCAATGTGGTGCTGTCGAACCTCGTCGATTCCGGTTTCATGACCGAAGGCCAGGTGCTGCAGGCAAGGCTGCATCCAGCCGAGATCGTCGACCGCGGCGAGCAGAAGAGCCCGGACTATTACCTCGACTGGGCCTTCGATGAGGTCAAGAAGATCGCCAAGCCCGGCCAGCATTCGCTGGTCGCACACACCACTTTCGACGCCAACATCCAGAAAGCGGCGGAGGAATCCGTCGAATTCCATCTCCGCCAGTTCGGCAAGGAATACAACGTCACCGAGGGCGCCGTTGTAGTGATCGAGACCAATGGCGCGGTGCGCGCCATTGTCGGCGGCCGCGACTATGGCGCAAGCCAGTTCAACCGCGCCACCAAGGCGCTGCGCCAGACCGGCTCCTCGTTCAAACCTTACGTCTACGCCACCGCCATGGAGCACGGGTTCACCCCGGACTCCGTCGTCTCAGGCGGGCCGATCAGCTGGGGCGGCTGGTCACCGCACAATTACAATGGCGGCTCGGCCGGCAATGTGACGCTGATCACGGCGATCGCCAAATCGATCAACACCGTGCCGGTACGGCTGGCCAAGGACTATCTCGGCATCGGCCCGATCAAGGCGATGGCCGAATCATTCGGTGTGGAATCGCCGCTGGAGTCGCACAAGACCATGGTGCTCGGCACATCGGGCATGACGGTCATGGACCAGGCGACGGGCTACAGCGTGTTCGCGCAGAACGGCTTCGCCGGCTCGCGGCACGGCATCACCCAGCTCGTCACCCGCACCGGCGATGTCGTCTACGACTTTGCCAAGGATGCGCCGGCGCCGCATCGGGTTCTGTCGGAACAGGCTTTGAAATACATGAACACCATGCTGGCTGCGGTGCCGGCGATCGGCACCGCGCGGCGCGCGCAGCTGCCCAACATCGTCGTCGCTGGCAAGACGGGGACGACGCAATCCTACCGCGACGCCTGGTTCGTCGGCTTCACCGGCAATTACACGGCTGCCGTCTGGCTCGGCAATGACGACTTCACCCCGACCCGCAACATGACCGGCGGCACGCTGCCGGCGATGGTGTGGCAGCGGCTGATGGTCTACGCGCACCAGAATATCGACCTGAAGCCGATCCCCGGCCTAGACAAGCCCTTCGTCGACGAAGAGATCGCGGCCAAAGCCGAGGAAGCGGAGAAGAAAAACGCCGATCAGGCAGCCGCCGATGCCGCGGCCGAGCGCCCGGCGGTGTTGTCCAGCCGCACGACACAGACGCTGCGCGAGATGACCAAGGTGTTCCAGACAGCGCCCGTGCTCGGCTCGCCGCAGACACCGGAGACCCTGTCGGCGCTTTGATTCCACAGCGCTGCTTGCTCTGTGGCCTGCCCCGCTATATCCCCGAACGATAATTCTCTCGTCCCGGTTCTTCATGCTCAAGACCGCCTTTTTCACGCTGCTTTCGCTTGCCATAGCCATCGGCCTCGGCGGCGGCAGCGTCTGGTATGCGCTGCAGGCGCAGAGCGGCGTCGGCGCGATCAGCATCGGCCAATGGACCGCCTTCCCCGAGATCGGCACGCAAGATGCCGACCCCTATTCGAAGGCGCGCGTGGCGCGCGAGGGCGTGCTGGCGCTCGGCAAGGCGGAAGGCTTGTCCTTCATCGCCGAACGCGATGCGGCCGGCGATGAGCTTCAGCGGCAATGCGACTACAGGATCGAAGGCAGTTTCCCGACCGCCCGGTTCTGGACGCTCTATGCCGCGGATCAATCGCTCGGCGTGGTCGACACCGGCAAGCCGAGGCTGGCGGCGCTGCAATCCTACCAGGTGCTGCGTCAGCCCGACAATTCGGTGATCATCGCCGTCGGCAACCGTCCGGCCCCCGGCAACTGGCTTCTGACCGAAGGTTTTGGCCGGATGTATTTCGTGCTCACCTTCTACGACACGCCCATTGCCTCAAGCACCGGCCTTTCCGACGTGTCGCTGCCCCGGATCGTCAAGGCTGGCTGCAATGCGTAGGTTGCTGCACGCCATCCTGCTCGGCCTGCTCGGCGCCGGCATCGTCCACATCGTGGTGCTTTTGCTGGTGCCGGAATTTACCGAGCGCGATGCCTGGTCACGGCTGGCGATGGCGTCCGACCTCTACAAGATGACCAGGCTGGATGCCGAGGCGGGCGGCGCGCCGGTGGTGAAGTCGGTGGATCCGCTGTTTTACGCCGCCGCCTGCCGCTTCGACCTTGCAGAAGGCGTGGTGCGGATCAAAGCGCCGGGCAGCGTGCCGTTCTGGTCGGTGTCGGTCTATGACCGCAACGGCCACAATTTCTATTCATTCAACGACCGCACGGCGACCGGCAACAAGCTGGACACCGTGGTGCTGACGCCGGCACAGATGATCGACGTGCGCAGGGAGCTTCCCGAAGACCTGCAAGGGGCGATCTTCGTCGAGGCGCCGATCGAGGAAGGCATCTTCGTCATCCGCGCCTTGGTGCCTGACGACAGCTGGAAGCCGGTTGTGTCGCAGTTCCTGGACCAGAGCTCCTGCGAACTGCAGGACTACTGACCTCACCCCGACGACCAGCAAATTCAGTGGTGCGGAACAGGCGTCCGTGGTGTGCCCGGCTGGTCCGCCGGTCGCGCCTGGCCCGCCAATGGCGGATGCTCGTAGCGGACGCCGGGAAAAATGATCACCGCCGCCGGCGTACCGGTGTCCTGAACTGCTCGATTGACTGGTGCCGATCGCGGCACGAAAGACAGTACCATGCCCATGGTTCGCGTATTCCTCTCGGTTGCCCCGGAGCACAACGCAACGCCTCCAAATGTGATTAAGGCCGGCAGAGGGTTAACGGAGCGCTAACGGATCGCGGCTAATTTGATGTTTGTTCCAGGCCTTGCGCGAAACCGACATAGTTGCGGTTGAGCATGGTCCGGGTTGTGTCGAGTGTCGGGCGTATCTTCCGTGTCAGCTTCGGATTTCAGGCAAATCGCCATACGGACGGAATCGGGAAAAGCCGAAAGGCTGTTTCGCGCCGCCGTGTCGGCGTTCTGCTCGCTGACCCGCCCGTCGCGCCGCGAGATCGCCCAGCTTGAGGATCTGACGCTGCCGCTGTTCGACAGCGTACCGGTCGAATCGCGCCGCTATGTCGCCGCCGCCCTGTCCGAATGCGAATATGCGCCGGCCGCCCTGGTGCGGCGGCTTTGCGAGGAGCCGGTCGATGTCTGCGCGCCCTTGCTCGTCCGTTCGCGGGCGCTGGGCGACATCGACCTGATCGCGTTGATCGGCCGCCACGGCCTGCCGCATGCGCGCGCCATTGCCCGCCGCAAGGATTTGAACCCGACCATCGCGCAGTTGATCAAGGCGCTGGAAAAGCCGACCCTGGTGCGCGTGCGGCAGCCCGAGCCGATCGCCGACGTGGCGGGCGCCGACGCCGAAGCCGAAGCCGCTGCCGCCGCTCCCAGCGCACCAAAACTGCCCGGCAGCGCCGCCGAAACCGCCAGGCGCCGCCTGCGCTCGATGATGCTCGCCGAGGGCGAGGCGACATCGGTCAATCCCTTCGTCGGCTTAGCAACTTACAGCAAGCTGCGCGAGACGGCGCTGACCGGCAACGCCGCCTTCTTCCAGACCGCGCTTGCCGACGCGCTCGACATCGACTTCTCGACGGCGCGGTCGCTGACCGAGCATTCGAGCTATGTCTCGCTGCTCGCCGCGCTGCGGGCGCTCGACCTCAGTGAGGACAGGGCATTCCTGATCGTGGTCGCGGTTTACCCCCGGGAGTTTCCGCACCCGCAGGCGATCCGCATCTTCCTCGACCGCTACCGGCTGCTGCACCACGAGGCGGCGCTCGACAAGGTGCGCGGCTGGAAGGCCGAAACATTGTCGCGAGCGGTGCGCGGCAACACCCCTGTCGCCGCGAATGGCGACCAAGCGCCGGACGTCGACAAAGCCAGCTTAGGGGCCAGCCTCAAGGCGTCTTGACGGAGAGAAGCTCCTCGACGGAAACCGTTCCGGCCTCGATCTCGACCACCCAGATGTCGGGATCGAATTTTTTCTCCCGCTCAAGTCTGGCGTCAAGCCCGGCGGCATCGTCGCCGGCGCCGAGCAGCGTGAAAAAGCGATCATCCGGTTTGTCCGAATCGTAGCTCGTCTGCGGCGCCGGGCCGAACAGGGAGACGTCGCCCAGCCTGCCGCGGGAGAGCACGAAGACAGCGCCGGCCTCGGTCGCGCCGCGCTTGACGACGGCCGCAAAGCCGCCGGCGCCGAAGACACGGCGCAGCAGGGCCGACACCCAAAACTCGGTGGTTACGCGCATGACGAGGCTCCGGAGGACATGCGCGGCGTCTTAGCCGGATTTTCGGCTATCCGCGAGCGGTCGTCTTGACCACTCAATTGGTCAGGCCGATCTCGCGCATCTTGACGTAGACGACCTCGTCGGGCTCGCCCGTTTCCGGCAGGCCGAACAGCGACTGGAATTCCTTGATCGCCGCCTTGGTGCGGGCGCCGACGACGCCGTCGAGTTGCATGTCGTCATTGCCGAATGCCTTCAGGCCGGCCTGGATCTTGACGATGCGGGCATCGGGCGCTTGGGCGGATACAGGCGCGGAAACCGGGATGGGCGCAGGCGCGGCCTCGGGCGCGGCAACTCGAGCGGCGGCCATATCCACGGGCCGCGGCAGCGGATGCGGGATGCCAGCTGTGGTCTGCTTGGCGCCGAGCTGGTCGAGCAGCACGGCGTCGATCTCACCGGAGGCCGGCAGGCCAACTTTCTGCTGGTAGGCCTGGATCGCCTTTTGGGTATTCGGCCCGGAAATGCCGTCGACCGTTCCCGTGTAGAAATCGAGATCCTTCAGGATGCCCTGGACCTGCTCGACGGTCGGGTCGCTTTTGACCGGTGCCGGGCCGGGCCGCAGGATGTTGATGGTGGTTTCGGGTTCGTCCGCGCCGGGGTGCGGAAAACCCTCGATGCTGCGGGTGGCGAAGAAGGCGCCGGCATGCGGAAACGGCTGGTACCACAGCGCGTTGGCGGAAACGTAGAACAGCGTCACCAGGAAGGCGGTCGACCCGCCGACCAGGACCGGATTGCGCGAGATCGCGCCGCCGAGCGCAATCGCGCCGGCCTCGAACGCGCCGCTGCGGCGCTTGACCGCCTTAGGCTGTTTTGCGGAGCGAGCCATTCCTGTCCCCTTTCGCGTCGCCTTTCGTCCTGGTCGCGGGCATCGGCAGCACGCCGTTCCTGTCGGTCGCGCTCCTCTTCGGCCCGTTCACCGGCAGGCTGATCGTGACCGTCGTCCCCTCGCCCGGCATGCTTTCGATCGACATCGTGCCGTCGTGCAGCGCCACCAGGCCCTTGACCAGCGACAGGCCGAGCCCGGTGCCCTCGAAGCGGCGCGTATAGTCGTTCTGGATCTGCATGAACGGCTTGCCGAGATTTACAAAATCTTCCTCGGCGATGCCGATGCCGGTGTCCCTGACCCAGAAATGCAGCCGCGAGCCGATCCGCTTGGCGCCGACGACGACATTGCCGCCATCGGGCGTGAACTTGACCGCATTGGAGACGAGGTTGATCAGGATCTGCTGCACGGCACGACGGTCGGCATTGATCTCGCCGGCGTCCGGCGCAATCTGCGCCTGGAGACCGATGTTATTGGCATTGGCCTGCAGCTGCATCATCGACTGGCACATCTCGACCGCTTCGATAAAGCGGAACGGCTCGGGCTCGGTCGCGTAGGCGCCGGCCTCGATCCTCGAGACATCAAGGATGGAGGTGACGACGGCAAGCAGATGCTGGCCCGACTCCTTCACCAGGCTGACATACTCCTTCTGGCGCGGGTCCTTGAAGCCGCCGAACATCTCATGCAGCAGCATGTCGGAAAAACCGATGATGGCGTTGAGCGGCGTCCGAAGCTCATGGCTGACGACCGCCAGGAAGCGGCCCTTCGCCACCTCGGCCGACGCTGCGGCCTCAGTGGCGGCAGCAAGCTCGTCGCGCAATTCGGCAGTCTCGTCGTTCTCGCGCAGCAGCAGAGTGAAGGTCTCCTGCTGCTCTTCGGCGCGCATCAGTTCGAGCTGAAATGGCCGGTAATTGTCGGCCGTCGAGGCGCTGCCGTCCTGCGGGAGCCTAACCCGAAGATCGAGCCGGCGCGCCAAGGCGCCATCGCGCATGTCGGCAAGCGCGCTGAGATAAGCGACGCGATCGGACAGGTGGATGCGGTCGAACAGCCCGGCGCCGAAAAGCAGTTCCGGGGGCAGCTTCAGGATGGTGCGCGCCTTGGCCGAGGCATTCAGGACCTCGCCATGCCGGGCGACATGCAGGACAACGGCGTCGATCATGTCTTCAAGGCGGTCGTTTGGAAGCAGCGCGGGCTGCGCGCGTGCGGCATCGCCGAGGGCTGCGAGCCGGGGAACCAGCGTCAGGCCCCAGGCGAGCGGCAGCAGCCAGTGCCACGCCGCGACTTGCGCCCCGCCGAGCGGGACGACAGAGCCGACAAAGGGCTGCAGCAGCATTGCGGCCAAGACCGAGAGGCCGCCCCAAAGTGCCGCGCGCTTTGAACCGCCGATCCACCAGGCCTCGAATGGCAGTGCCAGGGCCAGCAGCGCAACCGGCGACGCCAGGCCGCCTGCTGCCGCGACGGCGCCGGCAAGGGCAAGACCGCCGGCGGCAAGGGCAACCTGGGCTGCCAGCGTCATCTTGCCCGACGCCGCCACCAGCAAGGCGGCGAACCAGCAAAGACCGAAGGCGGCGAAAATGGTTGCGACGGTGACGGCGGCGCCCATGCCCGAGGTGACCAGTGTCACCGCCGCACCGGCGGCGAAGAACGGAGCGGCAAGCATGATGCCGATGAACCGGCGCTGGCGCAGGCGGTCGCCCTGGCCGATGATGGCCGGATGGACCATGCGTTCGCAACCGGCCGCCAGCGCGCCAGGCAGTTCAATATATCTGGCAGTTGTCAAACTCAACGCACTCGCACCCGGTCGTGACTGCCCCTGCTTTGCAGGTCGCTTTTGCTTGTTTGAAACTCGCATCCAGCGTTTAAGGAATGAATAAGGCTGACCGGAACAACGAGCGCGCTGCGGCAAAAATTGGAGCGCCGGCACCGGAATGCACCGCCATTTGTGGCCATAGTAAACGGAGCGTTATGTGCAAAGGGCGTGCCCGTGGCTGCGAAACCCTGAGCCGGCATGCCTGCTCTTCTGAAGATATCCATGCGCAACAATCGCTTAGATGGTTACTGCAAGGTTAAGAAAATTGTCGGCATTTGAGGCTAATGCACTGCAAAACGCCTCGCTTCGAATTTGCCTAAAATTTGAGGAAAATTTTCACTGAGCAGGAAAGCCGTCCTTTGCGCCTCATGTGCCATTGTCGCTGATATAAAGAGGTCATTGCGCATGGACGCATGATCCGGTCATTGGACGAGAGGGCAGATCGATGGGCTTTTTGATAAGAATGGCGTTCTGGTTTTCGCTGGTGTTGCTGGCGCTGCCGCTGACCGTCGGCCCCGACGAGGATGGCCGCGAGAGCGTCGGGCCGTTCCAGGCGCTTTTTGCGGCGCGCGAAGCGGTCGGCGACATCGCCGGCATTTGCGAGCGTAAGCCGGACGTCTGCGAAACCGGCAAGTCGGCGATGCATACGATCAGCGCCCGGGCCAAGGAAACCTCCAAGATCGCCGCCGCCATGCTGGACGACAAGAGCGCCGAGACCTCGCCCGATACATCGCTGGCCACCGGCAGCGTCGCCAAGGACATCGTGCTGCCGGCGACAGTCAACATACCTGCCAAGCTGGTGGCGAAGAACTAAACACCGTTTCAGCTGTATCTACAGCGACACCGCAGGCCGGTCGGACCTCTCGATGCCTGCGGTGCTTTTCTTCTTTTTTCCGTGACGCCGCAGCCGCGGATGACTATATCCCGAGCAATGGCCACGACGATCCAGACGATCCGCGACGACTTCTCCCTGCTCGACGAGTGGGAAGACCGCTATCGCTATGTCATCGAGCTCGGCGAAGCGCTGCCGCCATTTCCCGACGCCGAACGCAACGCCGCCAACAAGGTGCCGGGCTGCGTCAGCCAGGTCTGGCTGACCACGAGCCGAGCGCCGGGCGCCGATCCGGTCATCACCTTCACAGGCGATTCAGACGCTCATATCGTGCGCGGTCTGGTCGCCATCATGCTGGCGCTGTTTTCGGGACGGACTGCCAGCCAGATCCTTGAAACGGACGCAGAGGCGACGCTGAGGTCGCTTGGCCTCGACGAACATCTGTCGCCGCAGCGGGCCAATGGCCTGCGCTCGATGGTCAAGCGCGTCAAGCGCGACGCCGAGATGGCTCTCAAGCAGACTGCTTGATTGCTTATCTTCTCTTCTTTCGACGCAATTCCCAAGAGAAAGCGCTCGGCAGTTTTCCTGGAATTGTTCTAGAAACAAAAACGGCGCCGTAAGGGGCGCCGTTGATCTTGTCCATTGGAGCCGGTGTTACCGCCCCTTGCGCTTGCGGCCGAGGCCCATCTTCTTGGCCAGCTGCGAACGGGCAGCGGCATAGTTAGGGGCAACCATCGGATAGCTGGCGTCGAGATTCCACTTCTCGCGGTATTCATCGGGCGTCAGACCGTAATGGGTCATCAGGTGGCGCTTCAGCGACTTGAACTTCTTGCCATCTTCAAGGCAGACGATGTAATCGTCATGAACAGAGCGCTTCGGGTTTACCGCAGGCTTCTGCTTGTCGGCCGGAGGCTGTTCGCTTGCTCCGCCCACGCGCCCGAGAGCGGCATGGACATCAGCGATAAGGTTCGGCAATTCGCCGACCGGCACGGGATTGTTGCTGACATAGGCTGCCACCACATCGGCGGTCAGCTCGATCAGCGCATCGCTATTTCTGGAAGGTGTTTCGACGATATCCATGGTTTAGGCCCCAACGAAGGATGTTTCTGTTTGCGCCCTTTTTGGAAGATCGGGCATGGCGCGAATTTCACGCGGGAAGAGCTTCATGGATTCGCGTCCGGGCATCTTAATGAGCCCACAGACAAAGTAAGTCAATTCGCATCTTGCGCTATATTCAACGATATTCATCGAATAGTCGCTCTTCAGCTTCAATCTTTCGTGCACTCTGTAACTTCGCGATATTTTCTGGTCGGACCAGGACTAGCATGACGTAAGGTCACGCCATCGCTAAATCAGCAGGGACTCATAAAGTGGGCAGCGATGCTTGGTCTATGCTTCAAGGTTTGAGCAGCTGATTGTCGGATTCGTACCAAACCGCAAGTTGCAAAGCGTTGGCGAAACCCGCCGAAGAAGATCTTCGGTCTGACCGGATTCAATACGGCGTGAGGTATTTTCCATAGACCCAGCCACTAACAAAAGCACCATTTTGCGCCGGGTCGTGCCAAACTTGACACCATTGATAGCGAATTGCCTGTTTCTGTTTCCAGTGCGGCTGGCCGGCGATCTCCAGAAGATTCAAGCCGCCGGTGCACTTGCCGGTCATCTGCAGGATCGTCCCGTTGGGATAGGCGGCCTGCTTCTGCGAGGTGCCGGACGGATATTTGCGAACGTTGAGCGTGTCGCCGAACGGCACGCCAGCCACTTGCCAAGCGGCGAACGCGGTTGCATGAGACTGGCCGGTGAAAGCCAGAACGGTCGAAGCGACGACGGCGAGAGCCGCAGCGGTGTTGATATGGAAATTCATCATCCTCTCCTTTGGCTCATCTCCCGAGCCCGCCGCAACCAATACATCCCGGCCCTTGAACCCGCGCTGATCGGCGTGTTCATTTGCCATTCAAGTAATTTCTTCAGTGAGACGCAATGACCAAGACCTCAGCTTTTCCGACCGCCAGCCCGCCGAGCCCCGAGAAACACCCCGTCTTCGACACGCATCACGGCATTACCCGCACAGATGACTATGCCTGGCTGAGGGCCGAGAACTGGCAGGCGATGTTCAGGGACCCTTCCCTGCTTGAGGGCCGCATCCGCGCCCATCTCGAAGCCGAAAACGCCTATCAAGCAGTGCTTATGGCCGATACGCTAGAGCTTCGGAAGCAGCTGTTCGGCGAGATGAAGGGGCGCATCAAGGAAGATGATTCGACGGTGCCGATGAAGGATGGCCCCTATGCTTACGGCTCATCCTTCAAGCTTGGCGGCGAACAGCCCCGCTATTTCCGCATGCCGCGCGATGGCGGCGATGAGCAGATCCTGCTCGATGGCGACGCGGAAGCCGAGGGCAAGCCCTATTTCCGCCTCGGCGGCGTCGACCATTCGGCCGATCACCGCAAGCTGTTGTGGGCGTTCGACGACAAGGGCTCTGAATTCTTCACACTTCGCGTGCGCGATCTCACCAGCGGCAAGGAACTGAGCGACCAGATCGAGGCCACCAGTGGTGGCGGCGTCTGGAATGCCGCCGATGACGGCTTCTTCTACACAAGGCTCGAGGACAATCATCGCCCGTCCAAGGTGCTGTTCCACGCGCTCGGCGGCAGCCCCCTTAATGACCGGCTGATTTATGAGGAAACTGATCCCGGCTTCTTCATGGATGTCGGCGGCACGCGCTCCAACGAATGGATCATGATCGGGATCAACGATCACGAAACCTCGGAATATCACCTGATGCGCGCCGATGAGCCTTTCGCCGAGCCAAAGCTGGTGGCAAAGCGCGAGACTGGCCTGCAATATGATCTGGAAGAAGGCGGCGACATCTTCTTTATCCTCACCAATGCCGACGGCGCCAAGGACTTCAAGATCATGACGGCGCCGGCTAATGACCCGGTTCGCGCCAATTGGGAAGAGCTGGTGGCGCACGAGCCAGGCCGGCTGATCCTGTCGGTGGTCGGCTTCAGGGATCATATGGTCAGGCTCGAACGCAAGGAAGGGCTGCCGCGCATCGTCGTTCGCGATCGCCGCAGCGGCGAGGAGCATCTGATCTCGTTCGACGAAGAGGCGTTCTCGCTCGGCCTGTCGGGGTCCTATGAATACGACACCGAGATCATGCGCTTCACCTATTCGTCGATGACGACCCCTGCGCAGGTCTTCGACTACAATATGCGCAGCCGCGAGCGTGTGCTGCTGAAGACCCAGGAAGTGCCGTCCGGTCACAATCCGGATCATTATGTCACGCGCCGGCTGATGGCGCCGGCCGCCGATGGCGAACTGGTGCCGGTCTCGCTGCTGCATCACCGCGACACGCCGCTCGATGGCTCCGCACCGTGCCTGCTTTACGGCTACGGCTCTTACGGCATTGCCATCCCGGCGGCGTTCAACACCAACTGGTTCTCGCTGGTCGACCGTGGCTTTGTCTTTGCCATCGCCCATGTCCGCGGCGGCAAGGACAAGGGCTATGGCTGGTATGACGACGGCAAGCGGGCGCACAAGATGAACACGTTCACCGATTTCATCGCCGTCGCGCAGCATCTCGTCGCCGAGCGTTACACCCAACACGACCGCATCGTCGCGCAAGGCGGCTCGGCCGGCGGCATGCTGATGGGTGCGATCGCCAACATGGCGCCGCAAAATTTCGGCGCCATCGTTGCCGAGGTCCCCTTTGTCGACGTGCTGACCACGATGCTCGACGCAAGCTTGCCGCTGACGCCGCCGGAGTGGCCGGAATGGGGCAACCCGATCGCGTCGGCGGAAGATTACCAAACGATCGCCGCCTACTCACCCTATGACAATGTCGCCGATCACGACTACCCGCCGATACTGGCGCTGGCCGGCCTCACCGATCCGCGCGTCACCTATTGGGAGCCGGCCAAATGGGTGGCGCGGCTGCGCGAGCGCAAGAGCGGCGACAATCCGGTGCTGTTCAAGATCAACATGGATTCCGGCCATGCCGGCGCCTCCGGCCGCTTTTCAAGGCTGGAGGAGATCGCCTATACCTACTCCTTCGCGCTCAAGGTTACGGCCAAGCCCGAACCCGAGGTTACGGGCAAGGCTGAGAATGCAACGGAGGCGTCGCAATGATCGATCTATCCACCTTGACGGCTTACATAGCGGTTGTGCTTGGCTTTGTGTTTATTCCAGGCCCAGCCACGCTTTTGACGGTCACGCGAGCGACGAGTTCCGGAACCAGGGTCGGCGTCGCGACGGGCGCGGGCGTCGCGGCTGGCGATGTGTTCCATACCATCATGGCGATGGTCGGCATTTCGGCGATCATCGCCACTTCGGCAACGCTGTTCAGCGTCGTAAAATATATCGGCGCGGCGTATCTCGTTTACCTCGGCATCCGCGCAATCATCGAGAGAATACCGGCCGACCCTACTGCCGGCGCACTCGCGATCTCCGCCAGCAAGGCGTTTCGTCAAGCTGTCCTGACCGAAGTGCTTAACCCAAAGACGGCGCTTTTCTTCCTCGCCTTCCTGCCCCAGTTCGTGCGGCCTGAAAACGGATCGGTGATGCTCCAGCTGATGACGCTGGGCATAATCTTTGTTCTGCTCGGCCTTTTCAGCACAGTCGTCTTTGCCGTGAGTGCGGGCCGGCTCGGCACGTTCCTGCGCCGCAATCCGTCGGCGGTGAAATGGCAAGGCAAGGTGGTTGGCGGCATCTACTGCGCGTTAGGCGTCCGTCTGGCCTTGCAGCAGCGCTGATGTCGAAGCGACAGGCGCGCCCGTCGAGGCGCGCCGGTCGTCACTTTTTGAATTCCGGGCTGCTCATTTTCACTCGCATTTGCAATGGCTGCGCGCTACCCATGCGCGCCACCTTCCAGACCATGACATACGCAAAAGGGCCACTATGTTGCTCGTCGACACCTATCTCGAGAAATCACCGATCCAGGGCATCGGGGTTTTCGCCAGGAACCACATTGCCAAGGGCACGCTGGTCTGGAAGCTCGACCCCAGATTCGACCGGATCATCGACGTCGAGACCTATGAAGGCGAGAGCGGCCCGGTGAAGAACTATCTCGACCGTTATTCCTATCCAGACCGCCGGGATCCGAACTACATCGTCTTCGAAGCCGACGACGCCCGCTACATGAACCATGACGACGAACCGAATTGCGATGTCTCCTCGCCCGAGGAAACCTATGCCTTGCGCGACATCGCACCCGGCGAGGAACTGACCTGCAATTACAGCCATTTCTTCGAGACGGGCTTCGACTTCCTCGGCGATCGCCACCTGTAGATGGCCACCTGTAGCCGGGATCACTTGGCCGGCTTGCTGCGCACCGGGTAGCCGTTGGGATGCGGCGGCACCGCCTTGAGATAGGCGGCTATTGCCGCGCGATCTTCCGGCGGCAGTTCGGCCATGTTGCGCTGCACGTCGACCATGGCGCCGCCGACCGAATCGAAATCAGGGGTAAAACCGGTTTCGAGATAGTTGGCGATGTCGGCTTCCGACCAGTCACCGAGCCCGCCTTCGCCCGATGTGATGTTCGGCACGATGCCGCTGCCTTCGGCGGCCGCCGCGCCAGCCAGCCACTGGCTCTTCCTGATGCCGCCGGTGACATCGCGCGGCGTGTGGCATTCGCCGCAATGGCCGGGCCCCTCGACCAGATAGCGGCCGGCGAGTACCGGATCAGGCGTGCCATCGGCAAAGGCAATCACCGGCTCTTTGCTGAGATAGAGCCGCTTCCACAGGCCGAGGCCGCGGCGGATGTTGAAGGGGAAAGTCAGGGAATTGTCGGGCGCCTTGCCGGCGACCGCCGGCAGCGTCTTCAGGAACGCATAGAGATCGGCAATATCAGCCGGCTTCATGCGGGCGTAGGACGCGTAGGGAAAGGCCGGATAGAAATGCTCGCCCGACGGCGACACGCCCTTCAGCATGGCGTTGGCAAGGTCCTCGACCGTCCAGGCGCCGATGCCGTCCTTGGGATCCTGCGAGATGTTGGGCGGCACGAAGGTGCCGAACGGCGTCTTGAGCTCGAGGCCGCCGACCAGTTGCAAACGGGCGTCGCCTTGCGAGCCCGGCTTGGCGTGACAGGAGGTGCAGCCGCCGGCATTGAAAATGCGCTTGCCCCTGGCGGCGTCGCCGGGGCCGAGCTGCGCCAGGGTGCCAGTGTCGAGCTTGACCGGCGCCGACAACAGCCAGCCGGCGCCCGCACCGACGACGCCCAGGACAAGGGCGACGCCGACAAATTTTTTCCACAAGGGCATTGCCCGGGATCAGCTCTTCTTCACCCGATAGGTCTTGTGGCAGGTGCCGCAATCACTGCCGAGCGTATCGATCTGCGCCTTCAGCGCATCGACATCGGCGGGTGCGGCGGCGACTGCGGCCTTGACGTCGGCGAGGTACTTGTCTTCGGTCGATTTGAAGCCCGCCATGTCTTTCCAGATTTTGGGCGAGGCGGTGGTATCACCGCTGTCGCTGCCGGCCGGGAACAGCGTGTCGACATCGAACTTCTCGGCATTGACTTGCAGCGCCTGCAGCGCCGTCAGCACGGCGGCGGCATCGAAGTCTGCCTCGCCCTTGGCGATTTTTGACAGGCCGCCGACGATCTTGCCTCGTTCCTTCATCAGTCCCTGTCGGTCGAGGATCGGGTCGGCAAAAGCCGCCGAGGCGGCGAGGCTGAGCATAGAGATGGCGATAACAAGCTTTCTCATTCAATTGGCTCCAGGATGATGAGGGGTCGCGACCTAACGTTAACGGAGGGCGGGCCGGGATTATTCCCTGTCCGCCGGCCGGATTCTGCCGAATTTTGTGTGCCTGCTGCTTCAGCTGAGAAAGAAAAGCCCCGGAGTACCGGGGCTTCTCTGGGTCGATCAGGCTTTCGCCTCTTCGTACATTTCAAGGACATGGTCCCAGTTGATGAGGCTGTCGACGAAGGCCTCGAGATATTTCGGCCGCGCGTTGCGGTAGTCGATGTAATAGGAATGTTCCCAGACATCGACGCCGAGGATCGGCGATGCGCCATGGACGAGCGGGTTCTCACCATTCGGTGTCTTGGAGATCGCCAGCTTGCCGTCGTTGACCGAGACCCAGGCCCAGCCCGAGCCGAACTGCGTGATGCCGGCGGCGATGAAGTCGGCCTTGAACTTGTCGTAGCCGCCGAGGTCGGCGTCGAAAGCCTTCTGCAGGGCGCCCGGAAGCTTGTTGCCGCCGCCGCCCTTCTTCATCCACTTCCAGAAATGGATGTGGTTGTAGTGCTGGGCTGCGTTGTTGAAGAGGCCGGCATTCTTGCCGAACGACTGTTTGACCACCTCTTCGACCGACAGATCGCCGAGGCCCGCTTCGGCGGCCAGCTTGTTGCCGTTGTCGACATAGGCCTTGTGGTGCTTGTCGTGGTGATACTCCAGCGTCTCCTTCGACATGTAAGGCTGCAAGGCCTCGTAGTCGTAGGGCAAGGCGGGCAATTCAAAAGCCATCGGTCATACTCCTCATGGAAAAATCCGGTGCGGATACCGGATTAAGATAGGGCTGCATTGATCTGGAACAACTCCGGAATGAAGCGCCAATTGCCTTTTAGCGGCTCAACCGGCGGAAGTCGAATGCGCCCATTCCCAATAAAGGTCGCGCGCTTTCTTGGCCACCGGCCCGGGCTGCAGATCGCGGTCCTCGATGCGGGTGATCGGCACGACCTTGGAATGATTTCCGGTCGAAAAGATCTCATCGGCTTCGAGAAAGTCGCGCACCGACAGCATCTTCTCCGTGGTCTTGAAGCCGTAATCGCCAAGCAGCGTCATGGTGCGCGAGCGGGTGATGCCGGACAGGAAGGTGCCGTTGGGCGCCGGCGTCAACACGTGGCTGTCCTTGACCAGGAAGATGTTCGAGGTTCCGGTCTCGGCGACATTGCCCAGCATGTCCAGCACCAGCGCATTGTCGAAGCCGCGTCCCTTCGCTTCGAGGATGGCGCGGCCATTGTTGGGATAGAGGCAGCCGGCCTTGGCATTGGTCGGCATGGTCTCGATGGTCGGCCGCCGGAACGGCGACACGGTGATCGAAAAGCCGGTCGGCGAGATCATCGGCGATTCGTAGAGGCAGAGGCAGAAACGGGTCGAGGCCGGATCGGCCGGCACGCCCATGTAGCCGCCATGCTCGGCCCAGTACATCGGCCTGATGTAGACCGCTGTCTTGCCGTCGAACTTCTTCAGCCCGTCCCAGGTCAGTCCAACAATCTCATCGGCGCTCATCGACGGCGCGAGGCCGAGCGCGGTCGCCGATGCGTTCACCCTAGCGGCATGCAGCTCGAGATCGGGGGCGACGCCTTCGAACCAGCGGGCGCCGTCGAAGACGCTGGTGCCGAGCCACATGGCGTGGCTGCGCGGACCCAGAATGGCGACGTTGCCTTCGTACCAGTCGCCGTCGACGAAGGTCCATGTCGCCGATAGCGCCGCAGTCGCCAGTGTCATTGTTCGGTTCCGCTTCAAAGCTGCCTGTGCCAAGCATTGGAAGATGCTTTGACCGGCGCCGTCAACCGGCATGGAGCGGTTTTTGTTGAGGCCAGAGCGCCCCAAGAAAGCGATCAAGACTACAATCGATGCTTGCACCTTGCGCCGCCTGCCCTCAAAACTGTCGCCATGCATTACGCGGCTTACGTTTTCGACGCCTATGGCACGTTGTTCGACGTGCACGCCGCCGTGCGCCGTCACGACGGCGAGATCGGCCCCGACGGCCCGCTGCTTTCGGAAATCTGGCGCGCCAAGCAGCTGGAATATTCCTGGGTGCGCACGCTGATGGGCGGCTATGCCGATTTCTGGCAGCTCACCGAACAGGCGCTCGATTTCGCCCTGCGCAAGGTTCCCTCCGCCGACAAGGGACTGAAGGCCAAGCTGCTCGAAGCCTATTGGCGGCTCGACTGCTATCCGGAAGTGCCGGCCGTGCTGAAGGCACTGAAAGCATCCGGCGCCAAGCTCGCAATCCTGTCCAACGGCTCGCCCGAGATGCTGGAAGCGGCGGTCAAGTCGGCCGCCCTCGACCAGGTGCTGGACGATATCTTTTCGGTCGACGCCGTCAGGCGCTTCAAGACCGACCCGTCGACCTACGACATGGTGGCGACGGGCTGGCGGCTCTATCCGGGCGCCGTCTCGTTCCAGTCGTCCAACCGCTGGGACATCGCCGGCGCCACCAAATTCGGCTTTCGCACCGTCTGGATCAACCGCGCCAACCAGCCCGAGGAATACCGGGATTTCCCGCCGGCGCTGATCCTGCCGTCGCTTGAAGGCCTGCTGACCGGCGGCTGATCACTCTGTTGCCTTCGAGCAACAGTGGCAGGGCGGTCACAGCTTCGCCTTTGTTTGTCCACCCTCAGGCCAGAATCGGAACCGCCTATCGCGTCAGGCATTGGGGGAGGCCGACCACTGCGCCGCTTGAAGGCATTCACGCTTTCTTGCGATTCGAGACTTAAAAAAGGCAACCATGTTGAAGACCGAAATCGACCCCTATCGCCTGAGCCGTCGCGGCTTTCTGAATGCTGCAGCCCTTGGCGCCGCTTCGATTGCGGTCTCCGCCTGCACCACCACCGGACCGGCGCCGGTCGAACCGCCACCGCCGACCTATGACGAGCCGCCGCTCGGCGACTATGCGACGATGTACGGCCCGATTTCCGACAGCGGGTTCGAGCTCCCGGCCATCCCGATCAAGAAGATGGACCCGCAGTTCCTGCGCCAGATCGTTCCCGATCCGACCGGCCAGCGGCCAGGCACCATCATCGTCGATACGACCAACCATTTCCTCTATCTGGTGCGCGAAGGCGGCCAGGCGATCCGTTACGGCGTCGGCCTCGGCCGCGCCGGCTTCGAATGGTCGGGAGACGCCGTCGTCCAGTGGAAGCAGAAATGGCCGAAATGGACGCCGCCCGATGAGATGGTTGCCCGCCAGCCTGAACTGGAAGAATACAGCGCCAAGAACGGCGGCATGCCCGGCGGCCTCAAGAACCCGCTCGGCGCCCGCGCGCTCTACCTGTTCCACGACAACGTCGACACGCTCTACCGCCTGCATGGCTCGCCGGAATGGAACTCGATCGGCAAATCCGTCTCGTCAGGCTGCGTGCGCCTGATAAATCAGGACATCATCGACCTCTACGACCGCGTGCCGTCGAAGAGCCCGGTCATCGTGACGTCCGACATCGGCCAGCCGATGGCGGCGAGCGCAAACCGCAGAGCCATCCCGATCGATGGCGGGGTGCCGGATGGCTCGGTCCTGCTCGGCCCGGTGACCTGATCGACTTCATCGATGCCATGAAGCGGCAGGTTCCGCTCCATGCGGCTCGCCAGGATCCCGATAGCTTTACGCGAATGCCTGGGGTTCGCATCCAAGATATGCAATGCCGGCAACAGGAGGCCAAAAAAGACGTCCAGACGAACCATGGAGCCGCTGCAATCGGGGCGGCCATGCCCTGTCAATCTCGACGCTGCTGTGTTTCGTTACCGATTGATGTATATTAGACGGGAGTATGATTGCAGAGACATACATTTCATTAGATCATTGATGGCGGGGGAACGCCGATGGTGGGATTTGATTTCGATAGTCCGCCTGCCGACGGCGCCGAGGCCAACCTGTCGGCCGAATGCGAGCGCCAATTGCTGCCGCTCGTCCGCGGAATTGTCGAGGCGGCGGTTGCCGCCGGGTGGAGCCAGGAAGACGTTCTTCTGGCCATGGTCGAGCTGTGCTGGGATCTGTACGAGAAACGCCGAGGCAATCTTTAGCAGGCCTGCGTGAGCCGGATAATTCCGTAGCGCCGGCCAAGCCAGGCCATGTTTTTCTCGCGCAAACTTTTTTCTTCACCTACAATGTTTTTTCTATCCGCGGGATGCGCTACGCTGCCTTTGGGCAGGACTATGGGGGATACAAATTACCGTCCGGATTTCCGGGTTGGCTGTTTGAACGGCACGGAATTTCGATGGGCTGGCAAAGCGGCTGAGGCAAGGCTGAATGAAAAATGCGGGCGAGGTTCAGGAACGCAGCGCAGGCGCCGATCGGGTCGATCGGCACGCCCTCGACACAATCCCCGAAAATGCCAATCCCAGAAGAGCAACCATGCGGGGGAGCGGGATATGCTCTGTCCGCAGCCCTGGATCGCTCCCGGAGGGTCGCCATCGCCGAAGTCGCCTACCTCGCGGGATTTTCGGATCAAGGCCATTTGGCCACCGCCATGAAGAAGCACAAGGGAAAGAAGCCATGATTCGGGCGATAACTGCTGCTGGATCGTCCGTGACAATGACAGATAGTCGACCAGCTCTGGCAATGGCCGCGCGATCTATATTCGGAATACAATGCTGGATTGTGACGGCACACTATGCACAATAACTAGGCAAAATGGTAAGATAAGATCGGAAAATAGTCAGGTAGCCTTGGCTAAAAATTCAAACCTGTAAATTTATAGTCAAAATCCTGGTAAAATTTTCATTTTAGCTCAAATTCTTCTTTGCAATATAAAGCAGCATCTGTAGGATTCGAAGGAACGCCCAGGAGCAAACGTGAATTCTGGGCGCCTCGATATAGCACAGGATTGGATTGATCGGCGCAGCAGTGGCAGAGACGAAGATGCAACATAGAGGCAACGTCCAGGAAAGCGCCGGGACAGAGCGGCGGCGCGCGGATCGTCGCATCTTCGACGGAATTCCGGAAAGCGCGGGGCGCTACCTGGTCACGTTTCGAGGCGGCGCGGCTCATGTCGTTCATCGGCCGGGATCACACACATTCAAAGCGGCGGAACATTTCGCTTCGGTTCTGCTTGCACCCTCACCAGGGATAGCGGCATCGCTGGGCAGCGACAAAGTCCACGAATACGACGGCGACGTCGGTATGATCATGGTCGTCCCAGCCGATCTCGGCGGCAAGGTGACCCGGTCATCCACCACGGAAAGCGCAATCGTGGCGCTCACCCCCGAGAGTCTCTTCGAGCTGGCAACGCGTGAATTCGACACCGGCCATGCCGAGCTTCAACCGCCGCCGTACGGGACCGTCGACTTCCAGGCGCTGCAACTCGCGCAGTTGCTAAAGGCGGAACTGACGGATCGGGAAACTCCAAACGACTTCTATGTCGATTCGTTGGTCACCATGTTCGGCGTCCATTTGCTTCGGAACTACGCAGGAGCGCGAAAGTTGCCACAAGCCCCAAAGGGCGGTCTGTCGAACCGCAGCGCCCGGCGGGTGCGGGAATTCCTGGAGGTAAATTTTTCCAGCAAGATCGCGGTGGCCGAGCTGGCCGCACTCTGTGGCCTGTCGCCGAGCCATTTCATCCTGGCATTCACCAAGACTTTTGGCGAGCCGCCGCACAAATACCTGCTGCGGCTGCGTCTCGATTTCGCCGAAAAACTTCTCATCGAGAGCGACCTGTCGATTGCGGAAGTCGCTCATCTCAGTGGATTCTCGGACCAGAGCCACTTGACAGTCACCATGTCCAGATACCGGAACAGAACCCCCAGGCAGGTGAAGCTGCAACGTTAACGCTTGTTGCGGCGCGCATGATTGTCCGTGGCGATACCTCGATTGATCTTCAGTATAGTCGAAGGTTGTGTGGCAGAGCAGTCACAGTCGTCGCGCAGGGACCAAATACCGGATTTTCCTACAAAGATTCCGGATTATTCCAAAATACCTGCACCGCGAATGTGCTCATGGTCGCGATGGAAGTCATTTGGGGCGGGGGAGCAACCAGATGATACAGCATGTCGGATTGTCCCATGGACATTCAATTCGCGGAAATCGAGGTCTTCGCGCCTAAGGCCGAAGCGGCCTGGGCTGCACTGCAACGCCAATACGCCAGCCGGATCAGCGCTGCGGAACTCGACCATCTCCTGGCCTGTTTCGTGCTTGGACTGACCTCTCCGGCTTGTGGTGAAGGCGATCCGGGATTTCATTTCGATCTCTGCCGCGCGCTGGTGGCGGTAAGCCTGCCGCCGGAACGGACGGAGGCTGCACTGCATACGGTTCCAGAACCGACGCAGCCATGGGTCGCGAGCGCCTATCAGCTGATTGAAAAACAAGGCGCGAAGGTCGGTCTCTCGTTGCGGGAGAAGACGCGCAATTTCGAAGATTTTTTGGCCACCGAGGCGAATGGTGCGGCACATCAGAGCGCCTCGGCAATTGCGAGGAAAAACTAGCATGACCAAACGCGTCGAGGGGCGGAGAAGGATCGAACTTTCTTCAAGCTTTGTCGGAAACTGGATCGCGGGCGCGGCCGACAGCCGCTCGGTGCGGCGCCGCCTGATGGCGGTGCTGCGCAACGCGTGCCGCGTGCTCGGCATGCGACGCAAATGTCTGGGGCTTGGCACGCTGGGCAGCGGCAGAATTGCGGCAGCGGCGCTGGGTGCAATCGCATTCGGGAGCATCGCCACCCCGGCGTCCGCGCAGTATGCCGCCGGCGGCGGCACCGCGACCGCCAGTGGCTCAGTCGCTATCGGCCCGGCCGCGACGGCCTCTCAGCTCAATGCTGTTGCGATCGGGACCCGGTCTGTCGGGTCAACGCAATACGCAGTGGCAATCGGCCAGGATGCGCAGGCCACAGGCACCGGCGGCGCGGTGGCGATCGGCGGCGGCGCGATTTCAAACAACATCAATACGGTAGCAATTGGCGTTCAGTCCGACGCCACTGCGGCCGGGGCCAGCGCACTGGGCACAAACTCCCACGCTTCGGGATCGAACTCCACCGCGGTCGGTGTCGGCGCCACGGCCAGCAACAATTATGCGTTCGCCACTGGCTACGGATCGGTAGCCAGCGCCCAATACGCATACGCCATGGGCTATCAGTCCAGTGCTAGTGGCCTGCGCGGTATGGCGCTTGGATATCAAGCAACCCAGAGCGGGATCGATTCCCTTGCCCAAGGTACCAACGCCAATGCAGGCAGTCAAAACGCCATCGCGATAGGCTTCCAGTCGGTGGCGTCCGATATCAACTCTATCAATATCGGAGCGCGCACCGTTGCGGGGTCAGGGGCCTTGGCCCAAGGCGCCATCGCCCTTGGCACGGATGTCACAGCAAATCAGCAAAACGCCCTTGCCATTGGCGTCCTGACCAAAGCAACGGGAACGAACGCCGCAGCGGTGGGTAGAGGAGCCAGTGCATGGGGCAACCAGTCCATCGCATTCGGCACGGGCGCGCAGGCGGGCGTTCAGGCCAACACGGCTGTGCCCAACAGCATCGCGATCGGTACCAATTCGCTCTCTTCGGGCGCTTTCGCCACGGCGATGGGTGCTACCTCGGTTGCGAGTGGCTCCGCCAGCACAGCGATCGGCAACACGGCTGTCGCCAGCGGCGCGAACGCCTCCTCATTCGGGTCCGGCGCGAATGCGACGGGAGACAATTCTCTTGCCGCCGGTGTCAGCGCCGCCGCTAGCGGGATTGCCAGCACCGCGCTCGGCATCGGCTCCAAGGCCAGTGCCACCAACGCCGTGGCGATCGGTAATGCGGCGGTCGCCAATTCCGCCGACGCGGTTGCCATCGGCACGGCCGCGACGGCCACGGGCGGCAAGGCCGTCTCCATCGGTTCGGGCAACACGGCTTACGGCAACGGCGCGGTCTCCATCGGCGATCCGAGCTATGCCAGCGGCACCGGCGCCTTCACCGGCGGCGCCAACAACATCGCCAACAGCGACGGCACGGCAACCGCCACAGCCGCAAACCAGGCCGCAGGCGCGGTTGCCATCGGCAACAACAACAAGGCCGTCGGGCAAGGCTCCGTGGCGCTGGGCAATGGCTCGACGGCGGGTGCAGCCGGCCTTGCCGGCAATGTCGCGCTGGGCAACGGCGCGACGGCGACGGCAAGCTCCGGCGACGTAGCGCTCGGTTCGGGCTCGGTGACCGCGACGGCGGTCGGCACCAGCGGCGCGACGATCGGCGGCACGGCCTACAGCTTCGCCGGCACGACGCCGACGAGCACTGTCAGCGTCGGCGCGCTCGGCGCGGAGCGGACCATCACCAATGTCGCGGCGGGCCGGCTCAGCAATTCGTCGACCGACGCCATCAATGGCTCGCAGCTCTTCGCCACCAACCAGCAGGTGACGCAGAACACGACGGCGATCGCCGCCAACACCGCCGACATCACCAATCTCGGCAACACGATCAACAGCATCAGCACCGGCGGCGGCATCAAGTATTTCCACGCCAATTCGACGGCGGCGGACTCGTCCGCAACGGGCACGGACTCCGTTGCTATCGGACCAGTCGCGACCGCGACGGGGACAAACGCCATCGCGGCCGGCACCAATTCGAGCGCCTCCGACGCCAACGCCTCGGCCTTCGGCAGCGGCGCCGTCGCATCGGCGCTTGACGCAACGGCGATGGGATACATCTCCAAGGCCTCGGGCCAATACAGCACCGCCGTCGGCGCCAACGCCAATGCCACAGCCACGTCCAGCACCGCGATCGGCCAGAACGCGTTTGCAACCGCCTTTCAAGCGACCGCTCTCGGCGTAGGAGCGAATGCCGGCGCCCAGAATGCAATCGCGCTGGGCGCCCTCGCCAACGCCAGCAACGCCGGCGACGTGGCGCTCGGCTCGGGCTCGGTAACCGCCGCGGCGGTCGGCACCGCCGGCACGACGATCGGCGGCGTCGCCTACAACTTCGCCGGCACGACGCCGGCAAGCACCGTCAGCGTCGGCGCGGTCGGCGCGGAACGCACCATCACCAATGTCGCGGCGGGCCGGCTCAGCAATTCGTCGACCGACGCGATCAACGGCTCACAGCTCTTCGCCACCAACCAGCAGGTGACGCAGAATACGACCGACATCGCCGCCAACACCGCCGACATCACCAATCTCGGCAACACGATCAACAGCATCAGCACGGGCGGCGGCATCAAGTATTTCCACGCCAATTCGACGCTGGCGGATTCGCAGGCGCTGGGGACGGATTCCGTTGCCATCGGCCCGAATGCTGTGGCCAACAATGCCGGCGACGTGGCGATCGGCGCGAATGCGGTGTCGACCGCGACCACGGCGGTCGGCGGCACCACGATCGGCGGCGTTGCCTACACCTTCGCCGGCGCGACGCCCGCTGGTGCATTCTCGGTCGGCTCGGTGGGCGCCGAACGCCAGATCCAGAACGTCGCGGCCGGGCAGTTGAGCGGCTCCTCGACCGATGCGGTCAATGGTTCGCAGCTGTTTGCGACCAACCAGCAGGTGACGCAGAACACGACCGACATTGCCGCCAACACGGCTGACATAACCAATCTCGGCAATTCGATCAGCAACATTACCGGCGACACCTCGCTGGCCTACACCGACGCCAATGGCGACGGCATACGCTATGTGCGCACCAACGACCGGACGCTCGCCGTCGCCGACTCCTTCGCGCAAGGGATCGGCTCGTCCGCCCTCGGCTACCAGGCGACCGCGAGCGCCGACAATGCGCTGGCGCTCGGCCGCGACACCCAGGCCAGCGTCATCGGCGGCGTGGCGCTCGGCGCCGGCTCGGTTTCGGATCGGGCGGTCGCACCCGTATCGGGATCGATCCTCTCCGGCACCGGCCTCATTCCCTACAACACCGCGGACATGAGCCTGCTCGGCGCCGTCTCGGTCGGCACCTCCACCTCCTATCGCCAGATCATCAACGTGGCCGACGGCACGCAGGACCAGGACGCGGTCACGCTTCGCCAGTTGAAGGGCGCGCTGAGCTCGTTCGCGGTGACGGGGAGCCTGTACTTCCACGCCAATTCGACGGCCGCGGATTCGCTTGCGGTCGGCGTCGATTCGGTTGCGGTCGGTCCGCGCACCACCGTCAATGGCGACAACGGCATCGGCATCGGCAATGGCGCCATCGTGCAGCAGACGGCGCCGGGAGGCATCGCGATCGGCCAGAATTCGACGGTCAACCAGGCCGACAGCATCGCCCTCGGCACCAACGCGACCACCAACGGAGCGCAGGCGGTGGCGCTCGGCGCCGGCGCAAAGGCCAACGAGCCGGGCAGCGTCGCGCTCGGCGCGGGCTCGACGACGGCGGCGGCGGTCGCCACCACCGGCACCACGATCAACGGCGTTGCCTATACCTTCGCCGGAACAGCTCCGACGAGCACGGTCAGCGTCGGCACCGTCGGCAACGAGCGCACCGTCACCAATGTCGCGGCGGGCCGGATCAGCGGCACCTCCACCGACGCCATCAACGGCAGCCAGCTCTTCGCCACCAACCAGGCGGTCGAAGCCATGCAGGGTAGCGTCGGCGACCTGAATCAGTTCGCCGTCCAGTACGACAGGACGGGAACGGCAACAAGTCCAACTCGATTACCCTTGCCGGCGGCGACCCGAACACGCCGGTGGTCATCCACAATGTCGGGCCGGGCGTTGCCAACACCGATGCGGTCAATGTTCAGCAGTTCAACAGCGGGTTAGCACTCAACCTGGACAATTCGAAGAACTACACCAACCAGGTGGCGGCCACCACGCTGCAGCAAGCCAATGCGTATGCGGACTCCAAACTCAGCCAGCTCAACATGGACATGGGAGAGGTCAGGGGCGAGGCGCGCCAGGCTGCGGCGATCGGCTTGGCGGCCGGCTCGCTGCGCTACGACGATCGTCCCGGCAAGCTGAGCGTGGCCGCCGGCGGAGGCTATTGGCGCGGTGAAGGCGCCCTGGCCTTCGGCGCCGGCTACACCAGCGAGGAAGGACGTGTTCGAGCGAACCTGTCCGGTACGACGGCAGGCGGACACTGGGGTGTCGGCGCGGGCGTCAGCCTTACGCTGAACTAGAGCCCGGCCATGATCAGGCAGGCAGTCCTTGCTGTCGCGATATCCATGACGTCAATGCTCCTGTCCGGCTCGTTAGCGGCCGGGCAGGAAGCGATCCCTTCCGGCTACAGGGTAAAACCTTCCGACGTAGCGATCCCTGCGGATGCGAAGCTTGGCGAATATCAACGGACCACCCGTCCGTTCGAGAACTGGACGCTGATCTGCGACGAGAACCTGAAGGCGCGCCAAAAGGTCTGCAATGTCACCCAGATCATCGAGGACCAGGCAGGACAGGTTGCGTTCAGCTGGTCGCTTGCCGCCACCAAGGAAGGCAACCCCTACATGATCTTGCGCGCCCCGCCGATCGCCAAGAGCGACGCTCCTGTCTCGCTGACATTCGAGGGGCGCAAGGAGCCGATAAAAATTCAACTCGACGGATGCAATCAGGCCGTCTGCGTCGGCATGCTGCCGGTTGGTCCGATCATGCGCGAACAGATTTCGAAGGCCGCGGCATCCGTCATCTCCTTTCCGACCACGGATGGCAGGACGATCAGCGTAACCGCGACCCTCAAGGGCTTGGCCGCGGCCGTTGCGGCGATCAATTGACGAGGCAATCGCGATGAACCGGCAATCGATCCATGACCGGATAATGGCCCGCAACCAGGGAAAGGATGCTGTCCGGGTCGGCATCGAAGACCGGAGCAGACCGCAACGAAGCCGGGCGAAGACCGCTGTCTTCTCGTTGCTCGCCATTGCCGTCGTCGCCACGGCCGGCTTCGCGGCCATGCGCTACGACCTGCTCCACAATCTATTGCCGCAGCCGGCGGTCGCCGAGACCAACCAGCCCAATCCGGCCCTGGCCGAGACGCCATTTCTGCAACACGCCAAAGAGGCAGGCTTGCAGTCTTGTTCCAACATTTTCCCGGCCCTTGGGCAGATGCTGACAACCGGCACGACGTACAGCGTCCAGTCGATCTGGAACAACGAGGCCCCCGACAAACACCTCGTGGAAGCCCTGGTCGGCATGAACTACGCCACACAGGGCTACAGCGGCCCGGCGGCAGGCCTGGTGTTCGCGGCACCCACCGCATCCGTTTGCGAAGGTACGATGGTCAGGGTGGCGCCATTCGCGGCCAATTGCGCCGATGTTCCGGCCCTGCTTCCGAAAGACAGCAAGCTCGCCAACAATCTTGGACAAATCAGCGTCTACGAACTGGCCAATGGAGGGGGCAACGCGATGCTGCTGCCAACCGGCAACAGCTGCGTCGTCATTTCCGTGGCCTCGGCAGCAGGAAAACAAGGAGGCGTACAATGAGGGTTAATTCCGCCATTGCGGCGGTCGGCATGCTGTTGCTTTGCGCCGGGCGGCTGGGCGCGGCGGACCTCGCCCCGGCGGCGGACGTGCCCGAGCCGCCGGCCCAGGAGGAGAGAGGCATCTGGGCGGCGATCGCCTATTCGAGCCCCGACGAGAAGCACGGCTTCTTTTGGGGCGCCGACAAGCGGCAGGAGGCGATGGACATCGCGCTGAAGCATTGCCAGAACGCCGGCGGCGGCAGCTGCGCCGTGGTCAGCGTATTCCGCAATCATCGCCATTGGGACGACGACGACATTACCGGCTTTCCCTACAAGCATTGCGGCGCCCTCGCCGTAGGCGAGAAGCCGGAAGGGCGGCTGACCAGTTGGGGCGCCGAGACGGCGCAAACACGCCGGGATGCCGAAGACCTGACACTGCAGGCGTGCGAGCGGAGCGGACAGAAATGCAAGATCCGCGAGTGGGTGTGCACATGACGCATCAGAGCGAAGTGGTGGAATGCCAATCGAGGCGCATGTTTGCACTCAGCGTAGCGCCGTGCTCAAGCGGGGTCAGCCCTTCGCCGTGATGCGCATCGACGGTATGCGACACCGGCTCGAAGCAGAAGAAATCCGCATCAATCGACGGCGAATAGAGGATAAAGACGTCGAGCGGCGGCGAGGCCGTGAGCGAGATGGCGATCCTGTCCTCGGGCCGGGTGATCCTGGCGCGGCGGTCCCAGCCGTCGAAGGCGTTGTTGACCCAGCTTCGCGGCAGCAGGGAGGCGTTCGAGAAATTCCACGCGGGGTAATCGGCCACCGGCGCCAGGCCGACCGGCAGATGATGCTTGTCCTCCAGCCAGACCCGCGCCGCCTTCGCCTCGAGCGTCGTTCCGGCGCTGCGCGGGAACCAGGGATGAAAGCCGAGCCCGTAAGGCAGGCGAATGCCGGTGCGATTCTCCACGGTGAGCGTGGCGTCCAGGGCTCCGTCATGCAGCGCATAGGCGACCCGTGCCGTATATCGGTAGGGGCCGATTTCACCGGCGTCGAGGACCAGTTCCGCCTCGGTGGCGCTGTGGCTGGCAATCCGCCACTCCCTCTGGAAGCCGTCGCCATGGATTGGAAAGGCTTCCCCCGGCACGTTCGGCTCGATCGCATGGAAGCGGCCGTCGAAGGCGAAACCGCCGCCTGAGATGCGGTTCGACCAGGGAACCAGAAGCTGGCAGCCGGAGGCGCCGGTGCCATCGTCGGGGCGGAGCAGCGGCACCGTTGCGCCGCCGACCAGTGCGTCGAAGCGGGCGATCGCCGCGCCCTTTTGCGGCGCCAGGACCAGACGGGCGCGGTCGTCGCGCAGTTCCAGGAGGCCGGCCACCCCTTACCAACCGCCGTCGATGGCGATGTTCTGGCCGCTGATCATGTCCGAGGCGGGCTGGCTGACACTTTTCACCGCCCCCTGGACAGGCTGCCCAGGATTCCGCGTACGATCGCGCGGCCGACCGACGAGCCGACCGAACGCACGACAGCCTTGATCGCGGCTTCGGCCACCGTCTGGCGGTTGGACGGCCTTGGCGCAGGGGCCCGGCGACCGCCTGATTGCTGCGGCGGCGGATCGTCATTGCCGAAGCCCGGAATGGTCCAGCGCGAGCGCCCGCTGTCGGCCGGCTGTGCCTGTTCTTCCGCCTCCTGCGCGCCCATGGCTTTCTTCTGCAGCATCTCGAAGGCCGATTCGCGGTCGATGGTCTGGTCGTACTGGCCCGCGACCGGGCTCTGGTCGATCAGCTTGCGGCGCTCGTCCGCCGTGATCGGGCCAAGCCTGGACGATGGCGGCCGGATCAATGTCCGCTGCACCATGGACGGCACGCCCTTGACCTCCAACGTCGAGACCAGCGCCTCGCCGGTGCCGAGCTGGGTGATGGCGGTGGCGCAGTCGAAATCCGGGTTGGGCCGGAAGGTGTCGGCGGCGGTCTTGACCGCCTGCTGCTCACGCGGCGTATAGGCGCGCAGCGCGTGCTGCACGCGGTTGCCGAGCTGGGCGAGAACCTTTTCAGGGATGTCCAAAGGGTTCTGCGTGACGAAATAGACGCCGACGCCCTTGGAGCGGATCAAGCGAACCACCTGCTCGACGCGGTCGATCAGCACCTTCGGCGCCTCGTCGAAAAGCAGATGCGCCTCGTCGAAGAAGAACACCAGCTTCGGCCTGTCGGGATCGCCGACCTCGGGCAATTCCTCGAACAGTTCCGACATCAGCCAGAGCAGGAAGGTGGCGTAGAGCCTGGGGTTCATCATCAGCCTGTCGGCAGCGAGCACGCTGATGGCGCCGCGGCCGTCGCGGGTGGTGCGCATGATGTCGGCGATGCGCAAAGCCGGTTCGCCGAAGAAATGCGCCGCGCCCTGCTGTTCCAGCACGAGAAGCGTGCGCTGGATTGCGCCGACCGACGGCTTGGTGACATTGCCGTAGCGCGAGCTGATCTCGTCGGCGCGCGCTGCGATGTTGGCCAGCAGTGCTTGCAGATCCTTCATGTCGAGCAGCAGCAGGCCATCCTCATCGGCGATGCGGAAGGCGATGTTCATGATGCCTTCCTGCGCTTCGGAGAGGTTCATCAGCCGCGACAGAAGCAGCGGCCCCATTTCCGAGACGGTGGCGCGGATCGGATGGCCCTGCTCGCCGAACAGGTCCCAGAAGATGACCGGGAATTCCTGGAAGTCGTAAGGGTCGAGCTTGACCTGCTCGGCCCGCTTGACCAGGAAATCCTGCGCCTTGCCCATCATGGCAATGCCGGACAGGTCGCCCTTGATATCGGCGCAGAACACAGGCACGCCGGCATTGGAAAACCCCTCGGCCAGGATCTGCAGGCTGACTGTCTTGCCGGTGCCGGTGGCGCCGGTGATCAGGCCATGGCGGTTCCCATATTGCAGCAAGAGCTGTTCGGCGCGCTGATAGCTGTCGTCGGGCTTGCGGCTGGCGCCGAGGAAAATGCTGGTGTCGTCAGCCATATGACCATGTCTCCGCAAACTGATGTGTTAAAAGCCTGTGGCCGTGCCGCAGGGTATAGTCAGGCCATTGCGCAGCGACAATGCTATTCTCCAATCGGGCTATCCATCCAGTTGGCTATTCATCCAGATTGGGCCAATCGTCTAAATTGAACCAATCCTCCAAATCGGTTTTTGGAACTTGCGGATTTTGCCGCTGTTTGGCAATCGTTCCATGGTTCGTCCACGCAGGCTGCCCTATGTCAGGGAAGCGAATCCCAACCGCGCAAGCGCATTGCATTGCGATATCTGGCAGGGAACCGTAGACTGGACGGCTGACGCTGGTGCGGCCGCATAAAAACGAGGAGCATGGATGGGCGCCGGAGCCTTGACCAGGAGTGTCGAACCCGCTGACGTCGAGCGCCAGCGTTGGCTGGCCTTGGCCGAAAAGGCGCTCGCCGGCGCCTCCTTCGAGGAAAAACTAGTCTCGCATACCGACGATCAGATTCGCATCGAACCGCTCTACGATCGCGCTGGCGGCGCCGAGCCGCTTGTGCGCGCCAACCCCAAATTGCCCTGGATTGTCAGCCAGCGCATTGACGATCCCGATATCGGCCGCGCCAAGGCGCAGGCCCTGGACGATGTGGCACAAGGCGCGACGGGATTGTCGCTTGTCTTCGAAGGTGCTCCGAATGCGTTCGGCTATGGCCTGCCGAGGACGGCGCAGGCGCTGGAAACGGTGCTGGATGGCGTACCGCTCAACCGCACGCAGATCCGCATCGACGCCCATCCCTGGAGCCGTGCCGTCGCCGACTGGCTGGTGGCGTTCCTGAGCAAGCGCCGCTCCGACCCGGCAAAGCTGAACCTCTCCTTCGGCATCGACCCGGCGGCAATCTTTGCCGGAACCGGCCGGCTGCGCATGTCGATCGAGGCGTTGCAGGCATCGATGCCGCAATCGCTGGCGCATTTCTTCTCGCTGGGCGTGCCGGGTGTGCTGCTGGAGGCCGACGGGCGGGTGTTCCACAATGCCGGCGCCACGGAGGCGCAGGAACTCGGCACCATGCTCGCTTCCGCCGTGTCCTACCTCAGGATGTTCGAGGATGCGCGCCAGCCGCTTGTCTATGCCGCTCCCCATATCGGCTTTGCGCTGAGCGTCGACCAGAACCAGTTCCTGTCCATGGCCAAGGTCCGGGCCTTGCGCAGGCTGTGGGCGCGCATCCAGGAAACCTGTTCCATCCCGGCATCGACAGCCAACATCCATGCCGAGACGTCGTTCCGCATGATGACGGCGGCGGATCCCGAAACCAACATCCTGCGCACCACCATCGCTAGCTTTGCAGCGGCAGCAGGCGGCGCGGACTCGATCTCCATCCTGGCACACACCATCGCCCTCGGGCTGCCGGCCGGCTTTGCCCGCCGCATCGCCCGCAATGCGCAGTTGATCATGGCCAATGAAAGCCATATCGACCATGTCGCCGACCCAGCATTTGGGTCGGGCGCAGTCGAGGCGCTGACCCTGGGCCTGTGCGAAGCGGCGTGGGAAGAGTTCCAGCGGATCGAAGCGGAAGGCGGCGTTCTGGCAAGCCTGCAGCAAGGGCATATCCAGAAGCGCGTGAAGGCAGCATCCGAGCGCCGCGCCGAGGCCTACCGGTCGGGTGAACGGGCAATCATCGGCACCACGCTTTACCCGCTGAAAAACGATGCCCCGGTCGAGACGCTGGCGGCTGAGCGGCGGCCGCCTTTCACAGAGGGCGTGGCGGTGTGCGAGGCGCTGTTTCCCGTCCGCATCGACCAGGCAATCGGAGCCGCACAGTGATCCCGGATTTCAGCCACATTGGCTGGTCGGCGCCACGGCGCGCGCCGGTCGAGGTCAAGGGCCAGCGGCTGACGCCGGAAGGCATCGCCGTCAAGCATCTCTACGGCCAGGGCGATCTCAAGGGGCTGCCGCATCTCGACACCTATCCGGGAATGCCGCCCTTCGTGCGCGGTCCCTACCCGACCATGTATGTCCAGCAGCCGTGGACGATCCGGCAATATGCCGGCTTCTCGACGGCCGAGGAATCCAACGCCTTCTACCGGCGCAATCTCGCCGCCGGCCAAAAGGGCCTTTCGGTCGCTTTCGATCTGCCCACACATCGCGGCTATGACAGCGACCATCCGCGTGTATCAGGCGATGTCGGCATGGCGGGCGTGGCCATCGATTCCATCCTCGACATGCGGCAATTGTTCGACGGCATCCCGCTCGACGAAATGACGGTGTCGATGACCATGAATGGCGCGGTGCTGCCGATCATGGCGCTCTATATCGTTGCGGCCGAAGAACAGGGCGTCGCGCAGAAGGATCTCGCCGGCACCATTCAGAACGACATTCTGAAAGAGTTCATGGTCCGCAACACCTACATCTATCCGCCGAAGCCCTCGATGCGGATCGTGTCTGACATCTTCTCCTATACCTCCCAGCACATGCCGAAGTTCAATTCGATCTCGATCTCCGGCTATCACATGCAGGAGGCCGGCGCGACCGCGGACCTGGAGCTCGCCTACACCATCGCCGACGGCATCGAATATGCCCGCGCCGGCGTCGCCGCCGGGCTCGACATCGACCGTTTCGCCCCGCGGCTTTCCTTCTTCTGGGCGATCGGCATGAACTTCTTCATGGAGATCGCCAAGCTCCGCGCGGCGCGCCTGCTGTGGGCGACCCTGATGCAGAAGAATTTTGCACCGAAGGATGAACGCTCGCTGTCGCTGCGCACCCATTGCCAGACCTCCGGCTGGTCGCTGACGGCGCAGGACCCCTACAACAACATCACCCGCACCATGATCGAGGCGATGGCGGCGACGCAGGGACATACCCAGTCGCTGCACACCAACTCGTTCGACGAGGCGATGGCGCTGCCGACCGACCACTCGGCCCGCATCGCCCGCAACACGCAGTTGATCCTGCAGAAGGAATCCGGCACCACCCGCATCATCGATCCATGGGGCGGCTCGGCGTATGTCGAACGGCTGACGCATGATCTGGCGGCGCGTGCGCTCGCCCATATCGAAGAGGTCGAGGCGCTTGGCGGCATGGCGGCGGCAACCGAACAGGGCATTCCAAAACTGCGCATCGAGGAAGCGGCGGCGCGCACGCAGGCGCGTATCGATTCCGGCGAGCAGATACTGGTTGGCGTAAACGCGCATCGCCCCGAGAACAACATCGAAGTCGACGTGCTGAAGATCGACAATGCCGAGGTCAGGGCCCGACAGTTGTCGAAGCTGCAGAACCTCAAAGGCACGCGCAATGTCGGCGCGGTCGAGAGCGCGCTCGATGCGCTGACCCGCGCTGCGCAGGGTAACGGAAACCTGCTGGAATTTGCCATCCGCGCCGCGCGCGCCTATGCCACGGTCGGCGAGATCTCGCTGGCGCTGGAAAAGGTCTTTGGCCGTCACGTCGCCTCGGTGCAAACGATCTCCGGCGTTTATCGCAATGCGCTTGGCGACAATCTGACGGTCGGCCGATTGCTGGAGAAGCTCGAAGCTTTCGAGAAGAAGTCCGGCGGCAAGCCGCGCATCCTGGTCGCAAAGATGGGACAGGACGGCCACGACCGTGGCCAGAAGGTGATCGCCACGGCCTTCGCCGATCTCGGCTTCGACGTGACGGTCGGCGCGATGTTCCAGACACCCGACGAGATCGCCAGGCTGGCGGTGGCGCAGGACGTCCATGTCATCGGCGCCTCGTCGCTGGCGGCGGGGCACCTGACACTGATCCCCGAATTGCGCGATGCGCTGAAGAAACTCGGCCACCCCGACATGCTGATCGTCGTCGGCGGCGTCATCCCGCCGCAGGATTACGGCGCAGTGCTGGAAGCGGGTGCCGCGGAAATCTTCCCGCCAGGGACGGTTATCCCGGAGGCTGCGGATCGGTTGCTGGACCGGCTGCTGGCGAGCTGATTGTATAGCTATGAACACCATCATTCACGGACTTGAGGACGGATCGGGCGTTGTAATCCTGCCGCGGGAAACGCTCGACAGCTTGAGCCTGCAAGTGGGCGATGAACTCCAGATCATCGAAACCACGACGGCATCATCCTAAGGCCGGTGCCGTGTGACGACGTCGAACGGCAAATACGTGCTGCTCGCGATGTCATGGACAAGTATGAGCCCGCGTTGCGAAAGCTGGCTGTGCAAATAGGGTGAGCTGGCGTCAGGCGTCCGACAGCTTGACAATTTCCCATTCCTTGCCGTTGACGCTTGCGACGTCGCCGACCTTCTTGCCGAACAGCGCCACGGCCATTGGCGAGACGTGTGAGATGCTGCCCTTTGAGGGGTCGGCCTCGTCCTCGCCGACGATCTTCCAGTGCACTTTCTTGCCGTCATCGCTTTCCAGCGTGACACCCATGCCGAAGCGCACCTGGTCGCTGCCCGGTTCCGGCTCGGAAAGCTCGGCGCTTTCGCGGCGCGCTGTCCAGTAGCGCAGGTCGCGCGAGACGACGGCAATGCGCTCGCGATCGGCTTTTCGCTCGGCTTTCGCCAAAATGTCGCGCAGATCGGCCAGATTGTCCTCGATCATCGCCAGGCCGCGCTCCGTCACCAGATTGCGGTGTTGGCTGATCGGCCGCTCGCCGATGCCGGCAATGGCGTTTTCGCTGTCTTCCTCGCGGGTGAAAGCCCTGCTCATCGGATAAACTTAGGCCCGCTTCGGCGACTGTACAAGCCACTTGGCGGACCCGGTCATTGGTCGGACTATCGCCGAGCGGAGACCTATGCGGCTGGCCCAATTCCTGCGAAGAACCATTTCATCGCAGGGATCTGTGCCGATGTTGAACAGACGAACGCTTCTCAAGGGGACTGTCGGCTTTGCGGTGCTCGGCGTTTCGCTGGACAACGCCTTGGCGAAGACGGCAGCGCTTGGCTCGATCAATGCCGCCGAGCTTGGCGTGGAGCCGGACGCACCGGACGACCAGAGCAAGGCCTTCGCCACGATGCTAGCCGAGGCAAGCCAGCGCAATGCGCCGGTGTTCCTGCCGCCGGGCACCTATGTCGTGTCCAACCTGACCCTGCCCGCCCGCGTCAGGCTTTCGGGCGTGCCGGGCGCCTCGCGCATCCTCTATGGCGGCAATGGCCATTTGCTGACGGCCGAACAGGCCGAGCATATAGAGTTCACCGCATTGGTCTTCGACGGCGCCAACGGCGGGTTGGCCGACGATGCGCAAGGCCTGCTCGACCTGCGCCGCGTCGCCCATCTCGTCATCGACAATTGCACGATCACCGGCAGCTGCAAGCATGGGCTGGCGCTGGAGCATGCGTCGGGCCGCGTCGAGCGCTCCGAGATTTCGGGGGCTGCGGACGCCGGCATCTACTCCGTCGAGGCCGCTGGCCTGGCGATATCCGATAATGCCGTATCCGACTGCGGCAATGGCGGCATTCTTGTCCATCGCTGGCAGCAGGCCGAGGACGGCACGATCGTCAGCGGCAACCGCGTGCAGCGGATCGGCGCGCGCAGCGGCGGCACCGGGCAGAACGGCAATGGCATCAACGCATTCCGTGCCGGCAATGTCTCCGTCACCGGCAACATCGTCTCGGACTGCGCCTTCTCGGCGATCCGCGCCAACAGTTCAAGCAATCTGCAGATGACCGGGAACACCTGCTCGCGGTCGGGCGAAACCGCGCTCTATTCCGAATTCTCCTTCGAAGGCGCCATCATCGGCAACAACATCGTCGATGGTGCCGCTAACGGCATCTCGATCGTCAATTTCAACGAGGGCGGCCGTATGGGTGTCTGCTCGAACAACATCGTGCGCAACCTCTCGACCACCGGCCCCTACCCCGCCGACGCGCCGGGCTTCGGCGTCGGTATCAGCGTCGAGGCCGACACCACCGTCTCGGGCAATGTCATCGAGAACGCGCCGCTCTACGGCATGCAGATCGGCTGGGGCGCCTATATGCGCAATGTTGTGGCGACGGGAAACATCATTCGTCAGGCCGGAACCGGCATCGCCGTCACTGTGGTCGAGGGCGCTGGGAACGCCATCATCTCCGACAACGTCATCGACGGCGCCGAGAACGGCGCCATCATCGGCCAGCGCTGGGCCGAACGGGCGACCGGCGACCTCGCGCGGTCGAGCGATAGCGGCTATGCGCACCTGACGGTCGAGCGAAACAGGGTCAGCTGAGCGTCGTCGTCGGCCGCAGCGAGCCGACCTTGGCGCCGATGCGGCTTTCGATCGGCGGATTGGCCCGCTCCAGAAGGTTCGCCGCCAGTGCGCCGTCGGCGCTGAGAAGTTTTGCCAGCACAGCAGCAATCATCACCTCGGCGGCGCGGCCGGCGCCGTCATCACATTTCAGCGCGATGCCGAGGCCAAGCTCCGGAACGGCAGCGCAATAGACGCCTTCGGCGCCCGTCTTGACGAAGATGCGGCCGGGCGCGGCCTGCATCAGCGCCACATCGGCCTTGCCGGTGCCGGCGACCAGGAAAGGCTCGGCCATGCAGGCAGACAGCAGGCGTTTGGCCGCCTTGGCACGCTCAGGGCCAAAGCTCCTGCCCGTAGCCATGCGGGCAAAGCCAAGGGCAAAACTTTTCAGCGGCACGGCATAGGTGGGGATCGAGCAGCCATCGGTTGCCCGGTGATCCGCATCGTGGGCAGCGCCGGTCACCGCCTGCATGGCGTCGCGCACCATCTCCTGCAAACCATGGCCTGCCTTGACGTAGCCTTGGTGGGCAATCCCTGAGTGCACGCAGGTGCAGAGAAATCCGGAATGCTTGCCCGAGCAATTGTTGTGCAGTGCGTTCGGCGAGACGCCTGTGCGGGCCAGTGCGATCGTCGCGTCGTGGCTCGACGGCCAATGCGCGCCGCATTCCAGCGCCGACTTGTCGAGGTCGGCCTTGGCCAGCATCGCCTGCGCCAGTTCGACATGCGCGGGTTCGCCTGAATGTGAAGCGCAGGCCAGCGCCAGTTCGCGGTCGCCGAAGCCATAGGCATCGGCGGCACCCGTTTCGACCAGGGGCAGCGCCTGGATCGCCTTGACCGCCGAGCGCGGAAACACCGGCCGCGCCGTATCGCCGATCTCCAGGACAGGCTTGCCGTCACCGTCAAAGATTGCGACAGCGCCGCGATGGGCGCTCTCGACGATCGCGCCGCGCAAGACTTCGACCAGAACCGGATTTGTCATCACCACCCCGAAAAATACGGGCCGCTTCTACCTGATCCGGTCGAGGATGGAAACGTAGTTGGCGACGGCAGCGCCACCCATGTTGAAGATGCCGCCAAGCTTTGCGTCCGGCACCTGGATGCCGCCTGCTTCGCCGGTCAACTGCATGGCGGTCAGCACATGCATCGACACACCGGTGGCGCCGATCGGATGGCCCTTGGCCTTCAGCCCGCCCGAAGGGTTGACCGGCAGCCTGCCGTCTTTTGCAGTCGTGCCGTCTAGCGCCAGCCTGCCGCCCTCGCCCGGCTTGGCTAGGCCCATCGCCTCATATTCGATCAGCTCGGCAATGGTGAAGCAGTCATGCGTCTCGACGAAGGAGAGGTCGTCGAGCGTCACGCCGGCCTTCTTCAAAGCCTGGTTCCAGGCTTGCTCGCAGCCTTCGAAGGACAGGATGTCACGCTTCGACATCGGCAGGAAATCCTGGACATGCTCGTTGGCGCGGAAGGCGACGGCGCGGCGCATCTTCAGCGCCGTCGAGGTGTCGGTGAGCACAAGAGCGGCGGCGCCATCGGAAACCAGGGAGCAATCGGTGCGCTTCAGCGGACCGGCGACGAAGGGGTTCTTCTCGCTTTCCTGGCGGCAGAATTCGTAACCGAAATCCTTACGCATCTGCGCGTACGGATTGTCGACGCCGTTCTTGTGGTTCTTGGCGGCGATCATCGCCAGCGCGTCCGACTGGTCGCCATAACGCTGGAAATAGGCCTGCGCGATCTTGCCGAAGACGCCAGCGAAACCGGCCGGCGTGTCGCCCTCCTCCGGCAGATAGGAAGCCTTGAGCAGGTTCTTGCCGATCTCGGGGCCGGGGGTCGTCGTCATCTGCTCGGCACCGACCACCAGCACGATGCGGGCGGCATTGGCGTCGATGGCGCGGATGCCTTGGCGGACCGCTGCCGAACCCGTGGCGCAGGCGTTCTCGACCCGCGTCGCCGGCTTGAAGCGCAGCCGGTCATCGGCCTGCAGCACCAGGCTGGCGGTAAAATCCTGAGGGGAGAAGCCGGCGTTGAAATGGCCGAGCACGATCTCGTCGACCTCGTCCGGGCCAATGCCGGCATGGTCGAGCGCGTCGACCGCGACCTTTGTGATCAGGCCCTCGAGCGTCTGGGCTTCAAGCTTGCCGAAGCGCGAATGCGCCCAGCCGACGATGCATGCGGTCATGGCAACCTCCGTTCGCCGCAAGCCTAACATGTCATAGCGCGGCATCAGCCTCTAATATTGTTCAACAGTGAACCGTTTTCCAGTCCAAGGGATGGGCCAGAGCGACACGATCGGTTGATCCGAGCGCGAGTTTTTTATTGATTGATCCGTCAATAAAAAATAATCTCGGTTTTGATCTGGATCTCCCCAATGCCGAAAGTCGGAATGGAACCGTTGCGCCGCAAGGCGCTCATCGACGCGACGATCTCGGCGATCGGCGAGCGCGGCTCGCTTGATGTGACCATGTCGGAGATCGCCGGACGGGCGGGCGTGTCGTCGGCCCTTGCCCACCACTATTTCGGCGCCAAGGACGAACTGCTGCTGGCGACGATGCGGCACATACTGGCCGAACTGACCATCGACATGCGGCGCGCCCTGCAATCCGCCGGCTCGCCGCGCGAACGCGTCTCGGCGGTGGTCGCCGTCAACTTCTCCGACATCCAGTTCCGGCCGGAAACCATCGCGGCCTGGCTCGCCTTTTATGTCGAGGCACAGAAATCATCGGCCCTGCGCCGGCTGCTCAGGGTCTATGCGCGGCGGCTGCACTCGAACCTGATGAGCGGACTGACCGGCATACTGCCGCGCAACGAGGCCGACCGCGCGGCGGAAGCGGTCGCGGCGATGATCGACGGGCTGTACATCAGGCGCGCGCTGAAGGACGGCGTGCCGGATGCTCAAACCGCGATCGCGCTGGTCGAAGATTATCTCGAAATCAAACTCGGCGGGCGACAGACACAGTGACAGCCTCAGTGATATCAAGGCGACCCAACATCCTGATCGTCATGGTCGATCAGCTCAACGGCACGCTGTTTGCGGACGGGCCGGCGGACTTCCTGCATGTGCCGCATCTCAAGGCGCTGGCCGCACGCTCGGCGCGCTTCGGCAACAACTACACGGCCTCGCCGCTTTGCGCGCCGGGCCGCGCCGCTTTCATGAGCGGGCAATTGCCGTCGCGCACCCAGGTCTATGACAACGCCGCCGAATTCGCTTCCTCGATCCCGACCTATGCGCATCATCTGCGCAGCGCCGGCTACTACACCTGCCTGTCGGGCAAGATGCATTTCGTCGGGCCGGACCAGTTGCACGGTTTCGAGGAGCGGCTGACCACCGACATCTATCCCGCCGATTTCGGCTGGACGCCGGATTACCGCAAGCCCGGCGAGCGCATCGACTGGTGGTATCACAATCTGGGCTCGGTCACCGGCGCCGGCGTTGCCGAGATCACCAACCAGATGGAGTATGACGACGAGGTCGCCTTCCACGCGGTGCAAAAACTCTACGATCTTGCCCGCACCTCCGAGGACGAGGCCAGCCGGCCCTGGTGCCTGACGGTTTCCTTCACCCACCCGCACGACCCCTATGTCGCACGGCGGCAATATTGGGATCTCTATGAAGACTGTCCGGCGCTTGAGCCGGAGGTGGGATTCATCCCCTATGCCCATCAGGACCCGCATTCGCAACGGCTTTACCGGGCCAGCGACTACGACAGTTTCAACATCACGCCGGAGCAGATCCGCCGCTCGCGGCGCGGCTACTACGCCAACATCTCCTATCTCGACGACAAGGTCGGCGAGTTGATGTCAGTGCTGGAGCGAACGCGCATGCTGGACGACACCATCATCCTGTTCTGCTCCGACCATGGCGACATGCTTGGCGAGCGCGGCCTGTGGTTCAAGATGAATTTTTTCGAGGGCTCGGCGCGAGTACCTTTGATGATCGCCGGCAAAGGCATTCCTGCAGGGCTGATCGAGGCGCCGGTCTCCAACCTCGACGTGACGCCGACATTGTGCGATCTCGCCGGCATCGACATCTCCGCGATCGCACCGTGGACCGATGGCCAGTCGCTGCTGCCGTTGCTTGATGGCGGACAGCGCACCGCGCCGGTGCTGATGGAATATGCCGCCGAGGGCTCCAACGCGCCGTTGGTGGCGATCCGCGACGGCCGCTACAAATTCATCCATTGCGAGATCGACCCGCCGCTTCTGTTCGATCTCGAAGCCGATCCGCAAGAACGCACCAATCTTGCCGCCGATCCGGCGCATGCCGATCTGGTGGCCGCCTTCACAGGAGCAGTGCGGGCGCGCTGGGACATGGCGGCCTTCGATGCCGCGGTGCGCGTCAGCCAGGCGCGGCGCTGGGTGGTTTATCCCGCGCTGCGCAACGGCACGCATTACCCCTGGGAGTTCCAGCCACTGCAGAAGGCGTCGGAACGCTACATGCGCAACCACATGAACCTCGACAATCTCGAGGAACAGAAACGCTTTCCGCGAGGCGAATGATGACAATTGTCCCCTCCCTCGAGCACCTCAGACAGGCCTATGCCGTGACGTCGAAGGCGACGCAGATCACGCCTTTGCTGGAATCGACAGCCTTGGCCAAGGAGACGGGTGCGGCCCGCGTCTTCATCAAACCGGAATCGCTGCAATGGGCGGGATCGTTCAAGGTGCGCGGGGCCTATTGGCGGTTGAAGCGGCTGTCGCCGGATGAGGCCAGAAAAGGCGTCGTCGCCTACTCCTCCGGCAATTTCGCGCAAGGGTTGGCGGCTGCCGGCCAGGCGCTCGGCATTCCCGTCACCATCGTCATGCCGATCGACGCGCCGGCCGCCAAGCGCGATGCGACCGCAGGTTATGGCGCGCGCGTCGTGCTGACCGATCATGGCGAGCGCGCCCGTGAAGAGGTCGCAGCCGCCAAGGCCCGCGAGATTGCCGAGACCGAAGGGCTGGCGTTGCTGCATCCATTCGACGATCCGGAGATCGTTGCCGGCCAGGCCGGCGCCGGGCTCGAAGCGCTCGAACAACTCGAGGCAAAGGACGCCAGCGCCGACCTTCTGTTCTGCTCGGTCGGCGGCGGCGGACTGATCGGTGGCATGTCGCTCGCCTTCCACTATCTGTCGCCGGGAACCGAGATCATCGGCGTCGAGCCGGAAGGCTTCAACGGCATGGGTTCATCGCTAGCGCATGGCGCCATCGAGACCATGCCGATCGCGCCGAAATCGATTTGCGACGGGCTGATGTCGCGGCGGCCGGGCGACGCGCCGTTCGCGGCGGTCAAGACCGCCGGCGTGCGCGGCATCACCGTCGACGACCAATCGGTTAGGCAAGCGATGAAGATCGCCTTCGAGCGGATGAAGTTGGTGCTTGAGCCGTCAGGCGCCGCGTCGCTGGCGGCGCTGCTCGGCGGCAAGGTGGATGTGGCGGGTAAAACCGTCCTGGTCATGGCTACCGGCGGCAATGTCTCTCTCGCCGATTTTATTTCGCATATGAACGATGGGCGCATGTGAACCATGCTTGAAGCAGACTTCGTCATCATCGGCTCCGGCTCGGCCGGCTCGGCCATGGCCTACCGGCTGTCGGAAGACGGCAAGCATTCGGTGATCGTCATCGAGTTCGGCGGCACCGATATCGGGCCGCTGATCCAGATGCCGTCGGCGCTGTCGATCCCGCTCAATATGAGCCTTTACGACTGGGGCTTTGCCAGCGAACCAGAGCCGCATCTCGGCGGCCGCGTGCTGGCGACGCCACGCGGCAAGGTGATCGGCGGCTCGTCCTCGATCAACGGCATGGTCTATGTCAGGGGCCACGCACGCGACTTCGACCACTGGGCCGAACAGGGGGCGGCCGGCTGGGGCTTCGCCGACGTGCTGCCCTATTTCAAGCGCATGGAGGACAGTGACGGGGGCGAGGACGGCTGGCGCGGCCACGGCGGCCCGCTGCACGTCCAGCGTGGCCCGCGCAAGAATCCGCTCTACGGCGCCTTTGTCGAGGCCGGCCGCCAAGCCGGGTTCGAACTGACCGACGACTACAATGGTTCGAAGCAGGAAGGCTTCGGGCCGATGGAGCAGACCATACGCGGCGGCCGCCGCTGGTCGGCGGCGTCAGCCTATCTGAAGCCGGCGCTCAAGCGGCAAAATGTCAGCGTGATCAGAGGCTTCGCCCGCCGGGTGATCATCGAGAATCAGCGTGCCGTCGGAGTCGAGATCGAAGCTCACAAACAGATTCAGGTCGTTAAGGCGCGACGTGAGGTGATCGTTGCCGCATCATCGATCAATTCGCCCAAGATCCTGATGCTATCCGGTATCGGCCCGGCCGCGCATCTCAAGGAGAACGGCATCCAGGTCGTGGCCGACCGGCCCGGTGTCGGCCGCAATCTGCAGGATCATATGGAGCTCTACATCCAGCAGGAATCGACCCAGCCGATCACGCTGAATTCGGTTCTCAACCCATTCTCCAAGACGCTGATCGGGGCGCAGTGGCTGTTCTTCAAGACCGGCCTCGGCGCCACCAACCATTTCGAGGCCGCGGCCTTCGTGCGCTCGCAGGCCGGTGTCGACTACCCCGATATCCAGTACCACTTCATCCCGGCGGCGGTGCGCTATGACGGCAAGGCGGCGGCGAAGGCGCATGGCTTCCAGGCGCATGTCGGGCCGATGCGGTCGAAGTCGCGCGGCTCGGTGACGCTGCGCTCTCCCGACCCGAAAGCGGCACCGGTGATCCGCTTCAATTACATGTCGCATCCAGACGACTGGGCCGAGTTCCGCCACTGCATCAGGCTGACTCGCGAGATCTTCGGCCAGAAGGCTTTTGACGGCTTCCGCGGCAAGGAAATCTCGCCAGGTTCGCATGTCCAGTCGGACGAGGATCTCGACGCCTTCATCCGGGATCATGCCGAGAGCGCCTATCACCCGTGCGGCACCTGCAAGATGGGTCGGGCCGATGACATCACGAGCGTCGTCGATCCGGAGTGCCGCGTCATCGGCATCGACGGGTTGCGGGTCGCCGACTCCTCGATCTTTCCGCGCGTCACCAATGGCAATCTCAACGCGCCCTCGATCATGACCGGCGAAAAGGCCTCCGACCACATTCTCGGCCGCACGCCGCTGGCGCCCTCCAACCAGGAACCCTGGATCAATCCGCGCTGGCAGGTGGCGGATCGATAGGGCATTGTCCGGCGAAGACCATTGGAGAATTCATATGCGCGCCCAGCCAACGGCATCGCACTATGTCAACGGCCGCTACATCGAGGACGAAGGCGGCGCGCCGCTGCCGGTGATCTATCCGGCGACCGGTGAGGTCATCGCCACCTTGCATTCGGCGACTCCGAACGTGCTGGAGCTCGCCATCGAAGCCGCGCGGGCCGCACAACCGGCCTGGGCGCGGATGAAGCCGGTCGAGCGTGGCCGCATCCTGCGCCGCGCCGCCGACATTTTGCGCGCGCGCAACGCCGATCTGGCGCGGATCGAGACGCTCGACACCGGCAAAGCGATCCAGGAGACGCTGGTGGCGGATGCACTATCGGCCGCCGACTGCCTCGAATATTTCGGCGGCGCGGTTGCCGCCTTCAACGGCGAGGCGATCGATCTTGGTGGACCTTTTGCCTATACGCGCCGCGAGGCGCTCGGTGTGTGCGTCGGCATCGGCGCCTGGAACTATCCGATCCAGATCGCCGGCTGGAAATCCGCCCCGGCGCTCGCCATGGGCAACGCCATGGTATTCAAGCCTTCGGAGAACACGCCGCTGTCGGCGCTGGCGCTGGCCGAGATCTACTCAGAGGCGGGCCTGCCCGACGGGCTGTTCAACGTCGTGCAAGGCTATGGCGAAGTCGGCGCCGGCCTCGTCGGCCATGATGTCGTTGCCAAGGTTTCGGTGACCGGCTCGGTGCCGACCGGCCGCAAGGTGCTGTCGCTCGCCGGTTCGAAGATGAAGCATGCGACGATGGAACTCGGCGGCAAGTCGCCGCTGATCGTGTTCGACGATGCCGATCTCGAAAACGCCATCGGCGGCGCCATGCTCGGCAATTTCTATTCGACCGGGCAGATCTGCTCCAACGGCACGCGTGTTTTCGTACAAAGCGGCATCCATGACCGCTTCGTCGACCGGCTGGTCGAGCGGACGAAAAAGATCCGCATCGGCGATCCGCTCGATCCTGAGACGCAGATGGGGCCGCTGGTCAACAAGGCGCAGCAGGAGAAGGTCGTTTCCTACATCGCGGCCGGCAGGCAGGATGGAGCAACGCTCGCCTGCGGTGGCAACGTGCCGTCGCTGCAAGGGTTCGATGGCGGCTTCTTTGTAGAGCCAACCGTGTTCACCGGTGTCACCGATAAGATGCGCATTGCGCGCGAGGAGATTTTCGGGCCGGTGATGAGCGTGCTGAAGTTCGACGGCGAGGACGAGGTGATCGACCGCGCCAACGACACCGAATTCGGCCTCGCCGCCGGCGTCTTCACCCGCGACATGCAGCGCGCTCATAGGGTGATCGCCGAACTGCAGGCCGGCACCTGCTGGATCAACGCCTACAATCTGACGCCAGTGGAAATTCCGTTTGGCGGGGTGAAGCAATCCGGCATCGGGCGCGAGAACTCGCTGGCGGCTTTAGCGCTCTATTCGCAGCTGAAGGCGGTGTATGTCGAGACCGGGGACGTGGCGAGCCCGTATTGAGGGTTGAAAGCGAAGTGACAGCTGATCTCCCCCCTTGCGGGGGAGATGGCCGGCAGGCCAGAGGGGGGTGTGACGGATCGCCAACCTTTTGTCTGATCTTCGAGTAGCCGAGACGTCGGCGGGACAGCACCCCCCCTCTGCCTTGCCAGGCATCTCCCCCGCAAGGGGGGAGATGGTTGTGTGCGTCAAGTTCTGCAAAATGGGGCGGCCATGATGCTGGTCATGCGGCTTGGCGCAGAGCGAGCTTCTTGTGCTCGCGCAGGTCGTCCATATTGATGTATCGGTTGGCCTCCATCCAGTTTTCATTGGTCTCGACGGCCAAGGCCCTGACCAGGCGCAGGCAGCTTTCGGTATTGGGGAAGATGCGCACGACAT